>JBMYWA010000163.1:0-1639 GCA_049606935.1 Salibacteraceae bacterium | reverse complement strand
AATCCAACAAAAAAGCCACTGATTTTCTCAGTGGCTTTTTTGTTGGTGTTAATGTGGTGAAAACAAAACCGACCATAATAAAATAGTCGGTTTTGAAGTTAGGTCTTACCCTAGTGGATAAGGAGGTAGTTAGTGTATCTAGCATTTAGCTAGTAGTTAGTAGGTGTGTCTTTCAACCCTACAAATATGAATCACTAAAACCTTTAATATTTATAATATATAGTCAAATTGTATAATAAAGTATTGATAATCAATAAATACAATCAAAATTTGTAACCATTGTTTCTTAGGCTATTTTATTACACCTGGTAAAGATTGGTCAAAAGGAATAAACCTTATTGAAACAGAGTTTACACAATGCCTTGTATTCTTATCGGTATACTTTTCACCCACAAAAACATGCCCTAAGTGACCTTTACAATTATGACAAGTAATCTCAGTTCGTCTACCATCAGCGTCTGTTGTTTTATCTACCGAACCCGGAATTTCATCATCAAAACTTGGCCAACCACAATGCGATTCAAATTTGGTGTTAGATCTATATAACGGTGCATTACACTGCCTGCAAATGTAGGTGCCGTTGTCAAAATGGTTCCAGAACTCACCCGTATAGGCACGTTCAGTTCCTTTTTCTACTATTACGTACTCCTCAAATTCGTTGAGTTTATTGTAATTTTTTTCTGTTGATTGCGACATAGTTTGAAATGAATTTAACAATATTATTAATCCGAAGATTAAGGTTGATTTTACAATAGTACTATTTACCATTTTTATTAAATTGATGCCATAAAATTACTTTGAGGATAATGGTTTAATAGTCATAAAATATACATTTCTTTTGTTTTAAGATTCTTTTAACAAAAACTAAAACCAATAAGTTCAAACGTGCTATTTTTACCCAACAAAGAATACCATTCATGAGCACCGTACGTGAAAACCTGTATACTATTGTTTTTGGTACCGATACCAGAGCCGGTAGAAACTTTGACTTAGCCTTATTATGGTTAATATTATTTAGTGTACTTATTGTTATGCTAGAAAGTGTACCTTCTTTAGATGAGCGCTTTGATTATGAGTTTAGCATTATTGAATGGGGACTAACAATAATATTTACAATAGAATATTTGCTAAGACTTTGGATTAGTCCCAAACCAGTAAAATACGTGTTTAGTTGGTGGGGAATGATTGATTTGCTTTCTATTTTACCAACTTATATAAGTTTCTTTTTAGTTGGATATCATTATTTATTAATTGTTCGAATATTCAGGCTTTTACGTGTTTTTAGAATTCTTAAACTGGTTCGTTTTAATAATGAGGCTCAAGTTTTATTAAATGCTCTTAAAGATAGTTTGTATAAAATCACCATTTTCTTAATGGCGGTATTGGCAATCGTAACACTATTAGGTACTGTAATGTATGTGGTAGAAATGAACGAGGATGGTTTTAACAGCATTCCGGAAGCTATTTACTGGGCTATTGTTACCGTTACTACGGTAGGGTACGGAGATATGATACCCTCTACTTCATTGGGTAAGTTTATTTCTTCTTTTGCTATGATTATTGGATACGCCATCATAGCGGTTCCTACGGGTATTATGACAGTAGGGATTTCAAAGGCTACAAATGCAACAAAAAAATG
>JBMYWA010000162.1:0-1641 GCA_049606935.1 Salibacteraceae bacterium | reverse complement strand
TCAAAAACTTTAAAGAGGGTGTACATTTAATGGATGTAGGTCAATACGTAAAAAGCATTCCATTAATTGTAAAAGGTAAACTCAAGATTTTTAGGGAGGATGAAGAAGGTAATGAACTATTTCTTTACTACTTATATAATGGAGAGGCTTGTGCCATATCTCTGGTTTGCACCATTAATGACCGAGTTAGCCAAGTAAGAGCGGTTGCCATGGAAGACACTCAGGTAATATCGATTCCGATTGAAAACATGGACCGTTTCATGATGTCCTACAGATCATGGTATCAATTTGTAGTTAGGACGTACGGAATGCGATTAAATGAAATGCTTCATACCATAGATAGTATTGCATTTTTAAAAATGGATGAACGGCTTTTGGCTTATTTAGAAAAATCGGTAGAAGTAAATGATAGTTCAACTATTAATGATACGCATCAAAACATAGCCACAGAATTAAACACTTCAAGAGAAGTGATTTCTAGGTTATTAAAACAAATGGAGAAAAAGGGACTAGTTAAATTATCCAGAAATCATATTGAGGTTTTGGGTTAAAGTCTTTTTTAATCATCACGTCATTTGTTTAACTTAATCCCAACACCTTAATAATAAAAATTTTCGTAAAACATAAAAAGAATACGTGTTTCACGTAGACGGTGGCATTTATTAAAGTTGTAATTTTATAAGCCTAACTTTTAAACTATAATTTTATGAAAGCCATTTTACAACTTTCCTTTAGCTCTATTCTTTTTTACGCATTAATTTTCTCATTCCCGAATGCTCATGCACAAAATGCGGTAGGCGATTGGTGTGGCACAAGTACAAATACAGAGTGTGGAGCATGCCTAAGCGATGGCATCATGCAAGCGCAACCCAACGCACGAACCAAAACAAAACCTAGAATGATGTATGTTTCAGATTGGGTGGAGTTTAAATCTAATACTTCAGACCCAACAATAAAGCCAAACCCATATTACACCATCGACACTGAGTCTATTTTCGGAAACTTCATAAAAGAAAAAGAATTACTGGACTATGCCTGCAAAAATGGCTTTGATGGATTAATTCTGTACAACATACCCAAAATCTTAGAACGACATGCTGGTCATTTTAATGATGATACCAACCTTTTATCTTGGCCTCAAGAGCTAGCTCGTTTTATTGTATTTGCTAAACATTTTTATCATTTAGAAATAGAAATGGTGGCTCCCAAAAGTGGAAATGGTGGAATGTGGGAAAACATTAATGATTACTATGATTTAGCGGCCATAGGAAATGGGAATTTAAATAACATCAACGCATTTCAACAGCACCTTGAAGAAAATTGTGGTAATACACTCACAAATTATAACCCCAACGACCCAACTATTGGTAACTACTTTGGTTTAGGCGACTACCCTACCGCTTATCCCGTAGATGGTGAAGGACGCTATCATCCTTTTGATAAGGCTATTATTGATATTTTGAATATCGGAACATTTCAACAGCAATATTCAAATGGACTTATTACTAAGGATTGGTGGGCAAAAATCATTAAAAAAATACAAGAGGAATATGGAGGTAATATTTTTGAAACAGAATGGTGTGGAAAGGTTTTAGTGAAGGCCAATTGTGAAACCTATTCTAGTTACAACGCCATTATTAC
>JBMYWA010000161.1:0-1955 GCA_049606935.1 Salibacteraceae bacterium | reverse complement strand
CATTTAAACCAGCGCAGACATAATATTTATTATAGCTGAAAAACGAAGGAATATCGTTATAAACCAATAACTACAGTTTTTTCCTATAATTAATATTATGTTAAATAGAAGTTTTAAAACCATACCCTACAATGCGGTATTTATGATTTATTAATGAAATTTACGGAATATGGCCATATTCGGTAATTAGGATTTAATATGCTGGGTTCTATATTCTAAAGCCGTTATTCCTGCCCACGTTTTAAATGCTTTTACAAATACACTCGATTCTGAATATCCCAGTAAGTAAGAAATTTCTTTTACGGTTAAATTCTGATTCCTTAAATAATCCTTCGCTAAATCAAACCTGATTTCATGGAGCATTTGCTGATAAGTAATTCCTTCGCCTTTTAATTTACGCTGTAAAGTTCGTGTACTCATATTTAAATGACTCGCTACTTGATCTATAGTCGGAAATTCTGGTTTTATTAATCTAACCACCGATTTACGCACGGTATTTGAAAAACCTTGTTGTATTTCATATTGCTGGCTTTTTGTTTCGGCATGAGCTACTAGTATGCGCAACAATTCATAATCGCTATTAATAATCCGACTATTAGCCACTTCCTGATCTAAATAAATAGCTATTTCGTTTTGATCAAAAAGAACTTCTGCATTTAAAATTCGTTCAAATTCTGCTGTATTCAACGGTTTCATCCATGGTAAAGTCACTTTAACCACGGGGATCTTATTCGGTATTAAAGATTCAATTTCTCGAATACTAAAAGCTATTACGCCATTTACCGTTTGCTGAAACGCTATTTCGCTACCGTTAGCCCAATCTAAATCGGGCGAAATCACCACTTTTAAGTAGTTTTTATGAGTTACCAAGCTCATAGGCAAAACGCTACATCCCAAATTGGCAAAGTCGCAACAGTATTGCAAAGCTTGTTTTACAGTCGCACTATTTTGTGTTATTTGACCAATTAATCCCGCTGCCGACAAGTTTAAATGCTCTCCGGCATGTAGCCCAAAATGAGGATCTTTTGTTAGTGTTACCGCCCTTTCAATGACTTGGTTGTACTCTGAGTTGGTAATAACACAATCTTCTTGGCAAAGTTCATCCAAACTTTGAGGTAAGTTCCCCAATATATCGGATACTTGAATGCCTTGATTTTGCGCTAAGAACGCCATGTTTACTACAAATCTCCCATTAAATGCCATGGTTCAAAAATACACAAAAATCAGGATGGCGTAAATTATCTATGTTTTGGCGTTAAACCTAAATACTTAGCGCTGACTTCCCTCCTACATTTGTTGAAAAACAATGCGTTATGAAAAATATTGAGACAAAAACAACCATTAAAGCCCCCATAAATCAAGTCTGGGATACCCTCATGAATTTTGAAAACTACCCTAGCTGGAATTCATTTATTCCATCCATAACAGGAGAACCAGTGGTAGGGAAACAAATTTCGGTATCTATTCACCCTCCGGGTAAAAACCCTATGAGCTTCACTCCCACTGTTTTAATAAACAAAAGCCAACAAGAGTTTAAATGGAAAGGGAAATTGGGTGTGGCCGGTATTTTTGATGGAGAACACTACTTTCAATTAACCGCTATTAATTCTAATGAAACCCAATTCATACATGGAGAGAATTTTTCAGGAATCCTTGTTCCCTTCCTTTTTAAAATGATAAAAGAGTCTACTATTCAAGGGTTTGAGGAAATGAATCAAAGTTTAAAAAGCCATTTAGAAAACTAGAAATTATGGACATCGTAAACAAACCTTTAAGAAATACATTATTCGCCAATGCCAGTTTTAGTCTGTTCTCCGCCTTGAGTATTCTTCTATTTCCATCCAGTATAGCCTACCAAATGGCAATTATAGATACTTATTGGTTAACTCTTGTGGGTATTGGACTAGTAGGATTTGCAGCATTAGTAATTTATGTGGCTGTTTTTAAAACCAACC
>JBMYWA010000160.1:0-1957 GCA_049606935.1 Salibacteraceae bacterium | reverse complement strand
GGTATTTTTAATACCGCATTAAACATCATTCCCATTCGGCTTTCCTTGATATTCTTTCCTCCCAAATAACGTTGCACTTGCGATTGATCCGTACCAAAATAAGAAAGAGATAAAAAGAATCCGCCCAATAAACCAGTCCAAATGGTGTAGCGATTACTCAAGTCAAACTCGGTGTCTACAATTTCCATTTTACCTAAAACGCCACCTAAATCAACTGCCTGTGAAAAAGTAAGATCTTGACCTAGGTAATCTAAAATGAGAAAAAACGCAGTAAACATACCAAACATGATAATGCCCATTTGCCATTTCTGAGTCAAACTCACCGCTTTGGTTCCTCCAGATACGGTATAAATAATCACCAAAATACCTACGAAGATGTTGGTTAAATCCAAATCCCAACCCAATAAAGAAGACAGAACAATAGATGGCGCATAAATGGTAATACCAGCCGCCAATCCTCTAGAGATTAGAAACAAAAAAGCGGTAAATAAACGTGTGTTTAAACCGAATCTTTTTTCTAAATATTCATAGGCGGTATACACATTCAATTTGTAATAAATAGGGATAAATACCGCGGAAACAATGACTAATGCTAAGGGCAAACCAAAGTAAAATTGAATAAAACCCATGCCGTTTTCATAGGCCTGGCCTGGAGTTGACAAAAAAGTAATTGCACTGGCTTGCGTGGCCATGACCGACAAACCAATAGTCCATGCGCCCATTTCATTATCCCCTTTCAGGTAACTTGAAATACTGGCACTTTTACGGGTTTTCCAAGCCCCGTACAACACAATAAACAATAAGGTGCTCAGCAGCACAATCCAATCTAATGCTACCATAAGGACGATATATATAAGTACAAGATGATTTGAACCACTAGAAACCCGAGTACCCCAGCGTAAATTTTATTCCAATTGGTATTTGACGGTTTGTTTTCCATTTACTTCTTTTCTGTTGGAGCAGGAAGTTCAGCTCCGTAGCTCACCAAATTAGCAAATAATTTATATGCTCCAACTACCCCAGCAGGAAGCTGTCTAAAGAAAGATATTCCCGTAAAAACATATTGACCTTGACCATAATCAGCCACCAATAAGGCTCCCTTTTTCATTTCTTCACCGGAATCATTCCAACCCAAAACTGGGGTGTATTTATCATCCCATTCATCCGCGAAATACAATCCACGTTCTTGCACCCAATTATCAAAATCTGCATCCGTAATCACATTTGGAGTTTTTAGTACTGGATGGTCTCTTTGCAAACGAACCACCGCTGCATCTTCTTCTGTTACGCGATCGCGCGAAAGTTTAAACGGGTACGGACCTAAATCTTCCGTTTTCAAACCCCGATTGGTATTGTATTGCACCATGACAAACCCTCCGTTGAACACATATTTATTCAATAATGGCGATGCACTTTTCATGGCAGGTACCGAATTGTAGGCACGAATTCCAACAATTACTCCGTCCACTTCTTCTAAATCTTTAAGCGTCATTTTTGCCGGATCCAGTACGGTAACTTCACAACCCATTTCTTTTAAAGCTACTGGAATTTCATCACCCGAACCTTTGATGTATCCAAAGTGACTTCTAGTTAGTTGAATGTCCTCTTTAATTAATGTTAGTTGCGATTTTGGCATCACAACTTGCGTATACATATGGGGATACGCAATCTCAATTAAACCGTTTTCATACTTTGAACTTGCATCTTCCCAAACCTTAACTGTTAAGCTATTTAAGCTCTCAAACGTTCCGTCTAACTGGAAGGTGATTGGCATAGACTGCCCCTCCATTAAAGATTCAATTTCAATCACTTCAGAAGTAAATTGTTTGTTTCCACCCCAAGATAATTGCGCCTTTACATTCTTTGCTTCTTTATTGGCTCTAACACGAACTTGAATTTCGTTATTCAATGACAAAGTCACTTTCTTAGAAAAAGAAACCGACAACGGTTCCACCAC
>JBMYWA010000159.1:0-2068 GCA_049606935.1 Salibacteraceae bacterium | reverse complement strand
GGTAAAACAGTACATACATTAGATGATGCAGAGCCAAAAGTATTGACTAATCCGGTAGCTAAAAAGGAACCAACCACTCCTGCGGTTGAAAAACCAGCTATGCCAGAGCCTTTCATTAAATCAGATGAAAAGCAAGGAAAGATAGAGTTTAAGTTAGAAATGCCCGGAGAAGAAACTCCAGCACCCGCTCCAAAACAAGAGCCGCTAGAGCCTTTTATTCGTCCGGTAAATCAAACGCCTCCTGCAGCTCCAAAAATGGAAGAGCCTAAACCGTTTGTGCCTAAACCAATGGCTCAAGCTCCGGCTCCAACGCCAATTACGCCAACTAATATTCCTGTTCCTCCTCAAGAGCCTGTGGCTCCGGTAAATGAAGTTCCTGCGCCAACAAATGCAGAGCCTCAAGTTGCAGATGAAGATCAGCAGTCTAGAGTGAAGAATAGAATGGGTAGGTTAAAAGAATTGAGCAGAAGATTAAGAACAGCTTCTGGTTTAAGTGAATTGGAAGATGTGCCTGCATACCAAAGAAGAGCCGTTTCATTAGAAGACGTTCCTCACTCTTCCGAATCTCAAGTTTCTAGATATTCTTTAGACGATGCTTCTGAAGATGATACTAAGAAAACGGGTATTAGCAACAACAATTCATTTCTACATGATAATGTAGATTAAAGATAGTTTCTATTAAGAAAAAAAGCCCCGAGACACGCAAGTGCTCGGGGCTTTTTGATTTTACTTTTTTAATGGGTTAAAACCACTGAACCTTAATTCCAAAACCGTGCTGCCAAGCTACAGTAGTATAGGTGCTTAATTCAGGTATTGAAATCATTTCTAAACTTGGTCTCATTTCATAAAATAAGTGTACCCGTTGCCAAAACTCGCTTTTATTGGCAATTCTAAAATCTAAACCTAATGGAATATAAGCGGAGTAGGCCATTCTAATTTAAATCAAACCGATGCCAGGTGAAGATGGGTTTATGACTAAAATAACCACAAATGACGTTGCTACTTTTGTGGAGGAAATGGTTCAAAAAAATGGGAGAGTAAAGTTAGATGTTTATCCAAATCCAACTGCTCAAAATATAACTATTGAGTTACCAAATATAGAGATAGGTAAAGCCGTGTTGCACGTTTATAATACTAATGGGCAGTTATTAGAAACAAAAGATTTGAACCTGCATTTAAAAGAATATCAAGTTTCGTTTCCAAACTTGCCAAAAGGCGCATATATTAGCAAAATAACCACATCACAAAACACGTATGTATTCTCATTTATTAAAGAGTAATATTTTAAAAATAAAACAAGTGCTGCTATGCAGTGCTTGTTTTTTAATGTTTACATTATCGTGTAATGCTCAAAAATGGGAGGCACTTCCTGGTCTGGAATTAAACAAGGTGGTCAACTCCATTATTGTAGATAGCATTGCCGATAGGTTATTAATAGGCGGGCAGTATTTGCAAGAAATTGACGGACAATCAACAGCTAGTGTATTTGGCTGGCAGCCAGAAAGTGGGGTGCAGATATTTGATACCAATAACACACCCAAAATGCAGGTGCAAGTGCCTTTAGATTTCATTGTGAAAAGTGATACCTTTATTATTGTTGGAGGTGGAGGCATTTCTAAATTGGTTAATTCTAATTTTTCTAATTTCTTATATAACGATAATCCTATAATTTGGGATATTTATTCTTATCACGGTGAGTTTTTATTATCTGCTGGATTGGATGATAATTTTGGTAATAAAGGAATAGGGCATTTAATAGAATGGGATGGAGATACGAGTTTTTCTGAATTTCAGAATATTTCTAATTTTATGGATGCGACACCTTCCATTAATACGGTACTTGAATATAAAAACGAATTGTATGTTGGAGGAGATTCAGAATCTAAGAATGGAGGAATTATGAATGAAATCATGAAATGGGACGGCACTTCCTGGCAACAAGTTGGTAATGGAATTGAAACAACATACCCCTATAGCATTGTTTATGATATGGAAATATACCAAGGGGAATTATATGTAGCAGGTCAGTTTTACCAAGATGGCCCAATAAAAGAAAACCACATTGCCC
>JBMYWA010000158.1:0-2169 GCA_049606935.1 Salibacteraceae bacterium | reverse complement strand
ACACTATAACACTTGCATGCTTTTATCTCTGAAATTTACCCTTGGCAATAATGCCTTAAATAACTTAATACTTTTCATTATGAAAAAAACCATGTTTATTTTGGTAGCAGGAGCAATATTTTTGTCTTCCTGTTCAAAAGACACCTTAACAACAGAATCGTCTGTTCAAAACCCCGAAATGAGTGCTATTGAAGGCGAATCGGAAGAGACGCAAATCAAAGACTTTTTAGCTAACTATGATGTTTGGAAGGCTACCGGAAACATCACTATTCCTGATATGCCCCGCGAAGATGCGCTTTGGTTAATGGAGGCAAGCATAAATTACAAAAATGCATTCCAATTAAGTTATTGGGAAAAACAACATGTAGGGGAAAGTGAATACTACCCTTCCATTTCCACTAACAATGAATCATATTTTACTGGAGCGTCAATTTTAACTACATTTGCTGCTATGGATGCTGCAATTCAAGCCCAAGTACAAGCCCAAAATCATGACATGGTTTTATTGGTAGATTTGTTTCTAGATGGTGCCAACTCTGCGCAAATTGGCATGAGAGGTGTTACGGCATCCTCACTACCAATCACAAATGTCGCTAATCCTTTAGAAATAGGTAATGATGATTATTGGTTTTTGGGCAATAATGCTGGAAAATGTGGTGCATACGCTGGCCAAAATACAGACATGGATGCCGCAGAGCGTGTAGAGGATATTATAAACCACAATTGGTGGAATGCGTATTACTTAAGCATTTATAATCCTCAAGATGTAATTTATTATACTAATGTTAATACTATTCATCCTACTTCATATTTATGGCCTGCTGCACTAAATAGCTGTCAAACCCCATCCAATATGGATGCTATTTTAACCTATGATGAAAATGGAATATTTAGTAATATTCCTAATAGTAATCAATTGATTATTGTTGGTTTAACTGGACAAGTAATTGGTAGTACTGGAACCCCTTCGACTTACGTAAAACACTTTGGAGATGTTAGTTATGGAATACCGAATATTCAATAATCTTAAAGGAGGGCTATTGCTCTCCTTTATTTTATTCATTTTAGTTTCGTGTTTATCAGCTCAAACATGGGAGAAAGAGTTCAACACTTCTGATAGCGAGGTGTTTCCATGCGTTGCGGAATGGGACAATTATTATCTACTTGGTTTTGGCCTTGACGACACTCAGTATCAATCTTATTCCTTATTTTATTTAGATAATTATGGAAATGTTCAAGATAGCATTACCAACATTTCTGTACCAGGGTATTATCAAACCAATTTCACTAAACTCACCATTATAGATGATACTTTATATTCTGTTGGTAGGGCGAGTCATGATCAGCTTGAGATTTCTGATATTGCTTTTTTTAAATTGAATCTTTTTACAAAAGATTATGAAATTACAGTATTCCCAAGTAATGATACGGCTGAATATATTTTTGATTACATAGCCACACCAACTGGGTTCATAGTTCCTGGCTGGGAAATTGTGAATGGATTTTATAACGGATATCTTTTAGAGATTTCCCAAAGTGGAGGATTCATAAAAAAGCAAAATACAGGCTCAATTGAATCTTTATCTGGATATTTATGGAGTGATAACCTAACACTTTCAACCAGAGGAATAAGTGTTGAAACATATATTTTTGAACGATTAAGATTTCATGCTATTGATACTGTTATTACATCACCTCATTCCTTTAGTTTAGGTGGGTCCTTAACCTCTAGGTATAATACTGCCCATCACTTTGTAGGTAGTGTTGTTTCGGACCAAATTATTAATAAACTACAATGTGAAGTTTTAGGCATAATAAATGATTCTACCCTATCGCACAATTACAGGTTTGGAAGACCGTCTAAGGAAGGTAAAGTTCAAGGAATTCAGCCAATAGCTGAATCAGATTCCAATACTATTTTTATGATCGGATCGGTTGCAGAGGATGTGGACCCAATAATTAGAGCAGACCCCACAGAAATAGCCCTATTCAAAACCAATCAAAACGGAGATACGCTTTTCATGAAATTTTATAAAGGAGAGGTAAAGTACATAGCTAATTCCATTATTGCTACCCCTGATGGCGGTGCTTTAATTGCATCTAGTAAATACGACTGGAATTCGCCTTACCCCAACCAATGGGATGTGCATTTGCTAAAAGTAGATTCAC
>JBMYWA010000157.1:0-2235 GCA_049606935.1 Salibacteraceae bacterium | reverse complement strand
GCAATACGTTTGCAGAGTAATTAGTTAAAACATAGAAATTATGGCAAAAGACGCAGGAGCAGAAAAGATGAAAGCACTTCAACTAACAATGGATAAGTTAGAGAAGAACTACGGTAAAGGTTCCATTATGAAACTAGGAGATTCTGCTATTGAAAAAGTAGAAGTAATACCTACTGGTTCAATTACCTTAGATATGGCCTTGGGTGTAAATGGAATTCCAAAAGGAAGAATTATTGAAATTTATGGGCCGGAATCATCTGGTAAAACTACCATGGCAATTCATATGATGGCTCAGGCGCAAAAGCAAGGGGGTACAGCAGTAATGATCGATGCTGAGCATGCTTTTGACCGTTTTTATGCCGAATCTTTAGGTGTAGATGTAGAGAACTTATTAATAGCTCAACCTGATAACGGAGAGCAAGCTTTAGAAATTGCAGATAACTTGATTCGTTCAGGAGCAGTGGATATTGTGGTAGTGGATTCTGTGGCAGCTTTAACTCCAAGAGCGGAGATTGAAGGTGAAATGGGAGATAGCAAAATGGGATTACATGCCCGTTTAATGTCGCAAGCTCTTAGAAAGCTTACTGGAACGATTAGTAAAACGAATTGTACCGTAATTTTCATTAATCAATTGCGTGAAAAAATTGGAGTAATGTTCGGAAACCCAGAAACAACTACCGGTGGTAATGCCTTGAAATTTTACGCTTCTGTACGTTTAGATATCCGTAGAATTGGTCAAATCAAATCTGGTGATCAAGTTATTGGCAACCATACCCGTGTAAAAGTGGTGAAGAATAAAGTGGCTCCACCTTTTACTAAAGCGGAGTTTGACATTATGTACGGTAAGGGAGTGTCTAGATCAGGTGAGTTACTCGACTTGGGTGTAGATATGGAAGTGGTTAAAAAGAGTGGTTCTTGGTTTAGCTATGGCGACACTAAATTGGGTCAAGGTAGAGATGCAGTGAAACAATTACTAGAAGATAACCCGGAATTATCAGAAGAAATTGAAGGAAAAGTAAGAGCTGCTATTTCTGGAGAGAAAAAATAATAAGCCTGAAAATGGCTAATATGTAGCATAACTTTTGAAGAAAGTTATTTTACACCTAATTTCGAGCCCCGTTTGTACGTATGTATAAACGGGGCTTAATTTTTATAAGAGTATGAAAAATTTAATATTAGTTTTTTTCGTTTCAATTTTATTGGTTTCCTGTGGTGAGCCTGAAGTTCAATCCGTGCAGAAACCTAATACATTAGAAGCGGAAACGGTGAAGGAAGACTCCTTGGCATGGATAAACGCACAGATTCTAAAAAATCCTAATGATGCGAATATGTATTTGGTAAAAGCTAAATACTTCCTTAGCCATAGGGATTTGGTTCACTCTATAGAGGAGGTTGATCGGGCAATAGGAATTGATTCTACCAATGTGAATTACTTTATTTTTAAAGGGGATGCTTTATATGATGCCAATAATTTGGTTGACGCTAAAACAGTTTATTTACAAGCCTTAGCACTCAACGAAAAAAATATTCATGCTAACCTAAAGATGGGTTGGATAAGCTTAATTGCTGGCTTACATGAAGATTGCTTTGTGTATTGCAATAATGTGCTTAAAGTAGATCAATATTTGGCGGAGCCTTATTATTTAAAAGGATTGGCTTATAAGGAACTAGGTAATTTTAAGTTGGCGGTCTCCAATTTTAGAACTTCCACCGAACAGGATAACGATTACCTAGAGTCTTGGTTGCAATTAGGGTATATGTATGATGCTGCCGAAGACACTTTGGCAGGGGCTTTTTATGAAAATGCAATGCGAATTGACTCCAACAACACAGATGCCATTTATGCTATGGCCATGCACCTGCAAAGCTGGGGTTTAACCGATGAGGCAATTGCCGAGTACCACCATTTAATAAGAGTGAATAGTGGTTACCATGACGCATACTTTAATTTGGGGTATGTCTATCTTGAAATGCTGCAGGAATTTGATAGTGCGGTTAAGTACTACGACAAAGTGATTCAGTTAAACAAATTCAATTTTAAGGGATATTATAATCGCGGATTGGCATACGAAAAAATGGACTTAATTCCACAAGCAAGAAATGATTTTGAAGAAACCTTAAAGCTTAAACCTGATTATACTCCTGCTGCGGAGGCCATGAGTAGGGTGAAGTAGAATAGGTAAAAAGAAAGCATAAAAAAGGCCGAACATTCCTGTTCGGCTTTTTTTGTTTTAT
>JBMYWA010000156.1:0-2283 GCA_049606935.1 Salibacteraceae bacterium | reverse complement strand
CAATTGAACCTGGTGTGATTATTTCTAGATTTGCCAAATAATTTAAAAACATGTCTTCATTTATTAAGTTAATATGGGATTTTAGAGGCTCAGATGCCCACCCAATTGCCGAACACCATAGAATTCACTTGGAAGAATTCATAAAAAAAGAATCTCTAAAACTAAACGAAACCGGAGTTCAAAAAATATCGGCCGCCTACTCCATAGCCTATATGCATGTTTCTGAAGAAGAAATGTTAAAAGTACGTGATGCCCTAAAACCTCATAGAGGCGAAAGAATAACCCTTTAAAACACCCCTATAAACTCGAGCTTTAAATAAGCGGGTGCCTACCTTTGATTCACCATAGTATTATTCGAAATAATTTGCTTTCTTTGAAACAGCAATCAACTTGGTTTGGTTTTCAACCATCTACCACTTGGAATCCACACTTCCATACGATCCAATTGAGTTGTTAAGTATTAAAGGAATGGATTCATTTGATTGAAATCTGGTGGAATTAAGTGAGTAAGTATAAAAAGCAAATAGCCATTGTTGTCTTAGCAGCAGGTAAGGAGGATTTAAAATCAGTCCCTAAACCCCTTTTGCCGTGGGGAAACTCTACCCTATTAGGTCATACCATTAAAGAAATGGTTAAAACCCAAATTAACGATTTATATGTAGTTCTTGGGCACGAATTTGACGCTGTTTTTGAGAGGCACAAACATTTTCCAGTGCATTTTATAAAGAACCCTAATTATTTAGACGGTGAAATTAGTGGGTTAACAGAATGTTTGAAATGGATTTCAAAAACAAAGGTAGATGGGGTGTTGTTTTTATATGGAGATCAACCACATGTAGACCATTTATATCTAAAAGAACTTATTTACACCTACAATTGCGGAGTAAAATCAATTGTAGCCACTGAAATCAACCATAAATTTGGGTTACCAATTCTGTTTGATAAACTGTATTTTGAAGCTTTGCAATCGGCTAATGTTAATTTAAATGAACTAAATCGACTAATATCTCAACAACCCAAAAACGTAACTGCCTTATTACCCAAGACTCCTTTGTTACAAATTGAAGATGAAAAGGACTACAACACTTTGCATAATGATTGGTTTGGAGAAGTCAATCCTTTAGATTAAGTCAATTCTTAAGAAGTTTTCCGTATTGGTTTTTAGTAGAATCAGAAAAAATCACTTTTACCAAATACATCCCACTCACCCATGGAATATTATTTAAATATAGTTTTTCTGCGTTTGTGAAGCTGTTAAACACAGTAGCACCAGTGATTGAAGTAATTTCTATTTGAACTTTTTCATTAGTTGGATTCTTAAAAAATATAATCCCAGAATTAGTAATGGGGTTAGGTGCTATTTGCACTTGATTGTCTTGAAATGAACGAAAATCCACGGATAATGTAGGGGTAAACCCCACTCCTCCTAACTCAAGCTTATAATAGTTAACGGCATTTATCTTAGGCTGTTCATCCGTAAATTCATATCGTACCGGATTGTCTGAACTACCACATACCCCTGCTATGTTACCAATAACCTGAAAATCTATACTATCCGTTGATTTAAAAACGTTAATTCCATTACAGGTACTTCCTGATGAAATTACACAAGAAATATACACAGTTCCATCCACCTCTATTACGCTATAACTATCTAAAATAGACGTATTTGTTTGACCAAATAACGAATTGGCAAATACGCTCATTAACCCAGTTAACAAAATATATGTAATTTTTAATCTCATGCTTTGCAACTACAAAGTTAAACGATAAAACCCCTGTAAATTGTTGAACTACCGACAGATGTTTATGAATGCGAAAAACTTAACCAATTAAATTGAAACCTTTTAGAAAACCACATCGTATTATTTAACATGCAAAACATACATGAAACAAAAAGTATTGTCTACACAGTGATTATTGCTTTGGCACTTGCCATTCTTAGCACTATTGTATAGAATAACGTGTAAATGAGTAATTTAGAATAAAGGTGATTTTGATCTCAAAAAAAAATGAAATTTTCGGAAAAATTTTATCGTAGATATCAGATTCATTCTATATTTGCAGCCGCTTACAGGGCCTCGTAGTTCAACTGAATAGAATTCCACATTACGGCTGTGGCGGTTGCAGGTTTGAATCCTGCCGAGGTCACTAAGAAACAAAAAGCTCGATACGAAAGTATCGGGCTTTTTTCATTCCAAAGCGAACCCAAATCTAAAAGATTTGAGAGAGTATTTGGAATGAAAAAAGCAACTGCACTCGTAGAGTGTAGAGCTTTTGTTT
>JBMYWA010000155.1:0-2288 GCA_049606935.1 Salibacteraceae bacterium | reverse complement strand
ACAAAATGATCAGATTTTAGCAAATCCAAATCTTTGTTGGGTTCCACTATTTGGCCATCTGGTTGTTGAACCTTGGCAAAATAATGATGTAAGCTTTCCATGGTGCTATGCTTTCCATATCCGCCTGTAAAGGTATTTTTTGAGCCCACCTTCCAACTGGCAGATAAACGTGGCTCTAAAGTGCTTTTATTATTCAAGAGCACATTCATATTATGGAAACCTCCAACCAAGGTAATATTTTGGTTTACACGATGTTTCCAGCTCACAAAGTTTCTAATAGTACCGATGTTTTCTTTAAAGTCAACCATGGTATACCGTTCTGCGGGCTGCCCCTCTAACCTACTTTGTTCATTTTTATAATCCGACAAGGTGTATTTACTACCTACCTGTATTTTGTTTTTGGCATTTATTTTATTGCTGTAGGTAACAGCTCCTCTAAAATCGGATGTTTGTACGCTAGATTGATAATTCATATCGCTAGTAATTACCGAGTCAATTAAAACTCCTTGATCGTCATAAATTTTTGTGGTGGTATTTTCTAACACATCATCTTCTATTCCTGTAGAAGAATACGATAAAACTGTTTTTAAGAAGCTTGTTTTACTCAGAGAAATGGTATGATTAATTCCGGTATTGAATAAATAAGAGTCCTTATTAAAATCTTCCGTAACTTCTTTACTAGAACCATTATTTCCGGGCACATCCCATATATCGGCTTTCACATCTTCTAGGTACAGATTACTTGCACCCGCTAACCCAAAAATAGAAAAGGTGCCTATTTTTTTGGAGGGTAAGGACAGTTTAAAAGTAGCATCTTGAAACTTGGGAGTTCCACTAATATCTACCAGCCCTAATTCATTTACCAATGAAATAGTAGAATACCTGTAATTCACTAAAAACGAACCCCCATACCCTTTTTTCAAGGGCCCTTCGAGGGTTAAGTCGGTGCCCATAACGCCCAAACCAAAAATGGCTTCTAATTTCTCGTTATTCCCAGAGCGGAGTTTCACATCATATACCCCAGATAACACATCCCCATATTCGGGAGAAAATGCCCCGGTATAAAAATCGGAAGTTGCCAGCAGGTTATTGTTTAAGGCACTAATTCCGCCTCCAACAGAGTTTTGATCGGCAAAGTGATTTGGGTTTTCAATTTCCACTCCTTCCAAACGCCATTGCACATATTTAGGAGAGTTTCCTCTCACAATAATATCGTTACCCCCATCTTGAGAGTTACCTACACCGGCAAAGTTTGACAAAATTCTAGAAGGGTCATTAAAGCTACCCGCAAAACGCTCGGTCTCTTCAATAGAAATAGACTGACCACTGGTAATCACCATATCGTTTAACGATTCTCCTTTATTATCGTATGCGCGAACCACAAATTCTTTCATTTGTTGCACCGACTCTTGCATATGGATATTTAAAATGGTTTCTTTTCCAGATTTAACCACAATATTTGGAATGGTGATGGGTTCAAAACCGATGTATGAAAAGTTTAAAGAAATTCTACCCACGGGTATATTTTCAAATCTGAAATTTCCATTCATATCGGTAACTGCTCCTACGAGTGGGTCAGAATCTACCAATCGTATTTGTACCCCAAATAAAGGTAATTTACTATCGGTATCCAGTACGGTACCACGCACGGTTTGGGTTAACTCTTGGCTTATAGCTAATGGTATAATTGCCATAAGAAGAAAAGTAAAAATTATGTTTTTCATTATGTTTAGTTTTTTGAGGAGGCAAACCTAGATTACCAACCCAGCGGTAGTGTTCGGTTTTATAGGTATGAGGTTCTAGATTATAATTCGGAACTCATTTGGCGAGGGAGAATTTACTTGAAGGAAGTTTTTAGTAGAAAACATGTAGAGATACCAAATCACTCTAATAACTTAGACTTCAAAAAAATCATCATTATTTAAAAAATTAAGGAGAAAAAATAATTGAATAAGCCTCCTGATTTTACACTCTTTTGAAAAGCGCATTGCTTCCATTTATACATCTATTTTACCTCATACCAAAAAAGGAACCTTCCCTAAAAAAAATGGTTATAGATTTACATGGTACTAAAAAAGATTTATCAAAACTTTTCTAAAAAATATTGATCAACGCAATACTGCTAATGGCTCTTTGGCTAGTGGTAAGTTGATACTTTCTAATCTTAAAGATTATCATAAGCAAATTAGCCATTCGCCTTTATCCATAAAAATAGTTACCAGTGGCACTGAGCATTACCGCGTTAATAACAACAGTTTTAAAATTGGTTCTGACCGGTATTTAATTGT
>JBMYWA010000154.1:0-2320 GCA_049606935.1 Salibacteraceae bacterium | reverse complement strand
AAAAGCTTTGATGCAATTGGGTTTCATAAAGAATTAAAGAAGATTAAAATCTTAATGAAAGGAGAGTTAGATTACATCAAGCTTTCTGAATCGGATATGGGAATTACCATGCCCGAAAATTTAAAAGAGGGACATCAAGAGTTTTTAGAAAACCTCATCGAGAAATATTCCGGGTAAATCACCCCACATCTTTATGCAACAGTCCATTTTTCATTCGCTTTTTTCCAGTACAGAAAGGTTAGTTTTTAGAGAATTAGAAGAGACGGATGCCGATTGGTTATTCGAGATTTATTCTGATAAGGAAGCTATGAAATACCGCGGTTCGGTACCGTTGCAAAATAGAATGGAGGCCATTGAAATGGTGCGTAATGTGATTAAACAAACTTCACAAATTAATGCTTACCGTTTAGGAATAGTTGTAAAACCTGGCCTTTCGCTTATTGGTACGGTGCTTTATAAAACGCATACATCCAATACAGAAATATGCGAAATAGGGTTCTCATTGGATAAAAATCACTGGGGTAAAGGATATGCTACAGAGTTGGTTTCTAGTATGCTAATAAATTTCAAAAAGCAAAAAGAATTTAAAGAACTTCACGCTTGGGTGGTGAAAGAGAATAGCTCTTCTGTTAGGCTATTTGAAAAATTAGGGTTCCATATTCAAACCCAAAATCAATATCCTCATAGTTTTCTTTTTGTTTATAAGTAGCGACATGATAATTCTATACCCTTCAAGCCCATCTACAGATTATTAATAATATTTTAGCCAAAACTTTTTGTATGAAAAATTTAACATCTATTCTTACCGTAATTTCGTTGCTATTCATGATTAGTTGTAGTGATTCAGCTCCTAAAAGTGAGGTGAGCGCAGATACCTCAACTGTACAAAGCCAAGAAGAACCAAAAGAGATGTTAAAACAAGCCTATCAGCTATTTAAAGAGGGTGATGATGCACAATCTATTGAATTGGCCAACCAAGTGCTGGAAATAGGAAAAGCCACGCAAAACGATACTTTGGTAGGTAGAGCGCTTACTTCGTTATGTCGTAATTCGCAACGTAATTTAGATACGGTACGTTTAGCCCAATTAAGCGAGCAATTGGTTAAATTATCTGAAAAATCTGGAGAGCAAAAGTGGTTAATGTATATGGCGCACATGAATGCGGAAATGTGGCGTTTAATTGGCAATATGAATAAAGCGGAAATTTATTACAATCAAAGCATGGAAATAAGCCACGCTATAGGAGCCAAGGGTATGTATACCATTGATCATTTTAACAAGTCGTTTGTGAGTGTAGCCCAAGGTGATTTTGAAACCGCAAAACAGTTAATTTCAAAGTACTACCAATTGCGTAAAGAAGATGATTCTAAAAGCGAGGATGCCTATGGGTTAATTGCCTTGGCGTATTACCTAGAACAACAAGAAAACTACCCGGGGGCGCATGAGGTGGCCACGGTAACCCGAAGGTTATTTAAAGAACAAAATTTGTTTCCAGAGCCACCTGATGAAAAGCCGCTACTCATGGTAGAAGAAAAGGTAAAAGGGGAATTGGATACTCAAGTGTATGATGAAATTAGTAAGGAGGCGGTTAATCAATCGGTAAATTCTTTGTTAGCCAAGTATTTGGGTTAATTTGCTCTAAAAAACACCCTTCCAATGGTTTAAAAAATCGTTAAAACATGTTAGGAGGTAAGAGATAATAGATTTTTTTCTAAATCTTGTAGGGATGAAACAATCAAACCGGTTCAACCTAAATTCCTCTATAATGAAAGCACTACTAATTTTTTCATGGGTATTATTTGCCTTTACTGGATGTAAATCTGAAAAGCCAATAAATAAACAAAACCAATATTTACGTTGGGTAGGAGACAGCGAGTACGATAGCCAATTGGATGATCCTGATTTTTCTATTTGTAGAACCGAGGAGGAGGTTTTTCAATATTTCAATTTAATGGAAGGGCCGCAGTACCATGGCGAAAAAACTGCGTTGATCAAACATTTTAAAACCCATTATAAACCCGTTAAAAACAATACACAGTCAGGATATATTCGAGTTCGGTTTGTGGTAAATTGTAAAGGAGAAGCAGGAAGATTTCGAGTAATTCAATCAGATACCGCGTTTAAGGAAACCCAATTTGATAAAGAAATAGTGAATCAATTAGTTACTCTTACCAAAGAAGTAGAGCAGTGGACCATTCAATACAAGAATGATGCAGCCGTTGATTACTACCAATACCTTGTTTTTAAAATTAATAATGGTCAAATAATTGAAATCCTTCCGTAACATGAAAAATACATTTACAATTCTTCTTTTTCTATC
>JBMYWA010000153.1:0-2460 GCA_049606935.1 Salibacteraceae bacterium | reverse complement strand
ATGAAGAAACAACAAGCCATGATGGACCTGTATAAACAAACAGGTGTAAACCCAATGGCCGGTTGTATCCCTATGTTGATTCAGATGCCAATTCTTTATGCCATGTTTAGGTTCTTCCCTGCTGCATTAGAATTGCGTCAAGAAGGGTTCTTGTGGGCAGATGATTTATCAGCATACGACTCTATATACGATTTGGGTTTCAATATTCCTTTTTACGGAGATCATATTAGTGGATTTACCATTTTGATGGCAGTATCCATGATTTTCTACACTCGAAACAACTCACAAATGAGCATGGGTGGCGGAATGGGTGGTGCCCAAGAATCTCAAATGAAAATTATGATGTGGATGATGCCAGTTATGATGGCTGTATTCTTAAATAGTTTTGCAGCTGGCCTAACTTTATATTACTTCATTGCTAATATGACTACAATGGGGCAGCAATTCCTTATTAAAAAGTTCTTTATTAACGAGGATAAAATCCATGCTAAACTACAAGCAAACAAAACTAAACCTAAGAAAAAAGGAATGTTTGCCAAGCAAATGGAAAAAATGACGGAAGCACAACAGGAAGCTCAAAACCGTCAAGCAAGAAGAAGAAACAAATAATTTGAGGTTAATCGCTTCTATATTATTTACCATACTAATATTGGCAGGATGTCACTCACAAAAAGTGACATCCTCTAATACAGGAAAACATATTTCATCACTCACAGATTCTAGTATAATTTTTTCTTTTGAGCAAACTGCTTGTTTTGGAACCTGTCCAGTACATAAAATGGTAGTTTATCACAATAGATTTGCTACTTACCAAGGCAAAAGACACGTAGCGCAAATTGGAAATTATTTCGCTACCCTTAGTCCAGCTCAAATCGCCCATATTTACCAAAAAGCAGAAGATTTAGATTTTTTCACCCTAGACAATAATTACAGCGCCAACATGACTGATTTACCCACTACTATTATTACTGTAAATAACGGAACACAAAACAAAACGGTATCTGCTTATGGAAGTTATCCGGCTAACCTGCAAAAGTTTATGGAGTTTTTAGGCATCAATCTCCAATCTATTGTTTGGACAAAAATCAAGTAATCGGGTAGTCACACCTTTCACTTAAACCGTATCTCCTTACCATTTTTTATTCCTCTATAAATACTTAACAAAATTTACCTTTTATATAAGCAAAAAACCAACAAACATCATTTTATCCATTTACTAAAATCATTACATTTGGGGCTGCTAAAAAAGCATGACAATATTTAATAAAATTATCCAAACAAACTAAGATGAAAGTAACCGTTGTAGGTGCCGGAAACGTAGGCGCAACTTGTGCCAATGTATTAGCTCATAATGAGGTAGCTAATGAAATTATCCTTCTTGATATTAAAGATGGTGTAGCAGAAGGTAAAGCCCTTGATATTTGGGAAACTTCTCCAATTAACATGTACGATTCAAGAACTATTGGTGTAACTAACGATTACGAAGCTACGGCTGGATCTGAAGTTGTGGTAATTACTTCTGGACTTCCACGTAAACCGGGAATGAGCCGTGACGATTTGATCGCTACTAATGCAGGTATTGTAAAATCAGTAACAGAAAACGTAATCAAACATTCTCCGGATGCTATTATCATTATTGTATCTAACCCATTAGATGTAATGACTTACCAAGCATTTAAAACAGCGGGTGTTGATTCAAGCAAAGTATTTGGTATGGCTGGTATTTTAGATACGGCACGTTACCGTTCTTTCTTAGCGCTTGAATTAAACGTTTCTCCAAAAGATATCCAAGCGGTATTAATGGGTGGTCATGGTGATACTATGGTTCCACTTCCAAGATATACTACTGTTGGTGGTATTCCAGTAACTGAAATGATTGACGAAGACAAATTAAACGCTATCGTTGACCGTACTAAAACAGGTGGTGGCGAAATCGTTAAATTGTTAGGTACTTCTGCATGGTATGCTCCAGGTGCTGCAGCTGCGCAAATGGTAGAGGCTATCGTTAAAGATCAAAGACGTGTTTTCCCAGTTTGTGCATGGTTAACTGGTGAGTACGATCAAAACGAAATTTATTTAGGTGTTCCAGTAATTTTAGGTAAAAACGGTATCGAAAAAATTATTGAATTAGACCTAAACGCAGACGAAAAAGCATTGTTAGAAGAGTCTTCTGCTGCTGTTCGTGGTGTTAAAGATGTATTAGACGGAATGGATATCTAATCCTGTCTTTTTTTAATATTTAAGAGCCGCTAAGCAATTAGCGGCTTTTTTTTGTGCGTATTTGTTTCAATCCTCCTGTCGTTCGTTCCTCACTCCTTTCCACCTCCTCCAAGGGAGAATTTTTGCAAAAAATTCAAAATGACATGCGGTAGTATGTCATTCTTCAATCCTGACGTAAGGAGGGTTTAGGGGGATTGACTACGAAAATTTTCCTTTTACGCTTTTAATCCGATAATAAGG
>JBMYWA010000152.1:0-2464 GCA_049606935.1 Salibacteraceae bacterium | reverse complement strand
GCATTTGAATGTACGGTACCATTTAAAGTACCTGCCACCCATAAATTTGCGGAGAAAATAGAATGTATATTAGAATTTATGGGCGCTTCAAAACCATGATTTTCATGACTTGGGCTAGAGAATAATGCCTCAGATGATATGGTAGCATTAATATTGTTTGCTTGTAGATTTTCATAAGATTTTGGTCCAATTATTAAAGCAACGGTAGCGGTGTCTCTTTTTACTGGAGACCCATTAACATCCACAATTACATATTGAAAAGTATCTAATCCAGAGAATTCAAATTTTGGTTTGAAATATATACTCAGAATAGTACTACTAGGTTTAAGTGTGGAAAAATCATTGGTACCCGAGTAAATAATACTTTCAATTTGTACGGCACTACCATCAGGGTCATAATCATTTTGAAGAATATCGTTTAAAGGTATTGTTAACGAATCTGTAAAATGGGTGGCTCCAAATGAAAAGTGAAGGGTATCATTGATGGCTATAGGTGCTTGATTTTGAGCGTAGGTAAAAATTGAGCATAGCAATAGCGGTAGAAATAGTAGCTTATTCATAACTTAGGTTTTGATTGATTTTGCGTAATTGGAAGTTACTGTAGTAAACGAAAATTAAATTTTGAAGGTTGGGTTTTGTCATGAAATTCATGACATAGGTAGTGGAATAATAGAAAAGTGTCAAAAAAAAAGGAGGTTTGCATTTATGTACAAACCTCCTTTTTTTTGATTAATTGTTTGGGTATTCCTTATTCCTTGATGAAAGAAATGACTTCTTTATGGTTCTTAGATTCCATTTCAAGGAAGTAAGTGCCAGGTTTTAAATGTTCTAAGTTTAGTGTTTGTGAAGGTTGATTCATTGAAGAAGATTTTAAAACCCTACCAGTAATATCCAGTAAACGAAAAGCCAATTGCTCATTATTTTTTTGTTCAATTATTACCCAGTTTTTGGCCGGGTTAGGGTAAACCTTGAAGTTATTGTCTTTTTTTATTGTTTCGTTAATAGTAAGTGGATCACCACAAGGATTTAGCATGCCATTATCATAATAGCTTTGAATAGAATCAACGCGTTTTAGCATGTTATCAACTCCAGCTTGCGCTCCAGCATTTACATAATCTCTACCAAAGACAAAAGCATAGGTAAGTTCAATCACATCTCCGGGGGCAAATGTTACCGGACCAGATGAACCAATACCACGTCTATCTGAAGGTACGTTTCCTGCATTAATTTCGTCCCATGGGGTATAAGGAATTCCACCAGTACTAAAGTACAAAGGGTCAGATGAACCAGGAAATGTGAAGTTTTGAGAAGTATTATTAATATTAAGCACCGGGGAGCCATTTGAAAAAACTCCACTAAGAAATCTATAATACGTTGAATCAGTTTCTGGATTAAAACTCCCATTATTACTCACAAAAAATCTGTCTAAACCTCTTCGTTCATTATCTGTAACCCCATCAGAGTAACCACTGCCGTTAATTGTTTGATTAGGAAGTACTCCAATATTATTGTCGCTACCGTCATAATCTTGAAGCGGACCTTTTAAAACTAGTACTCCTTGGGCTGCTGGATGGTTTTTATATCCTTTTAATCCGGAATTATCTTCATCAAAATCATCTCCATTAAAACCAAAAAATAAACCTCTTGAAACATCACATTGCAGATAATCATCTTGAGCATTTCCTATGTCAAAATCTGCCCATAAACCAAAAAAAGTACTATCGTATGTATTACTAGAATAATTGGTTATTTGGTAATCAACAAAAATGGTGTTTTGAATAGCTGAATCAGGGCATTGAAACGCATATGCAAGGCCTTGAACTTGGGTTTTCATAGGGGTTGTGCCATGGTTTGAAATGCCATCATTATAAATAAAAAATACCGCTTGATCGCCTTTAATATGGGGATAATCTCCAGATAATGGATTGTAGAAACCGTCATTGTTAGCATCCACAAATGGAGCTAGGTGAAAAGGTTCACCTTTAGTTGTATCGCCATGGGCGGGCCAGTTTTTAATATTTGATATAAGTGAGTAATTGGGATCTGAGAAATGAGCTAAATGGAAGTCTATATTATCCTTAAGCACTTTCCAAACTCGTTGGTATTTTTGAGGACTAACTGATCCAAAATCATCTGAAATAGGCCCTGCTGTACTTGGCGTTTCTTCTTGTTGAATAGAACCAAATTGGCGTATGGAAGAATAGGTGGCTCCATTATTTTTTCCAGAAAACCATAGATTAGAAGCGAAGATAGAATAGGATTTACTCCCTTTCGGGGCTTCAAAACCGGGTTTGTGAATGGCGCTGAATAAAGAGTGAATATCAATTCTTGCATTAATGTTGTTAGCGTTAAGATATTCATGTATTGGATGTTTAACTGAAATAAAAACGTATCCAGTATCCAGCATAGCCGGGGTTTGCATGTCACTTAACACATATTCAATAGTGTCTTTTCCAGAAAAAGG
>JBMYWA010000151.1:0-2571 GCA_049606935.1 Salibacteraceae bacterium | reverse complement strand
CATGGTATCTGAATCTACCAATTTAGCACCGCCAAAAAGCCATTCTAATTTTGGGAAGTCTTCTGATGTAAGTGAAGATGAAAGACCAACAGCATAAATCTTGTCTGTTGAAGTGGCAAAAAATTTAATCATTTGATAGTTGTTTTAAACCCGATTTGCTCGAATATTTCGAGGCTGCAAAAGTAAGAAAAGATATACGGATTAACACTTTGTTTTTTCATAGTTAATTAGTGGAGTAAGTGTTAGAACAATATGCATGACCACATTTTATTTACCAAATTTTAAAACAATGTTGACCTGTATACCAATTAATTATTGAAAATGGTTTAGAAGCCTTATTTTAGCCACACATTTTTAAGCTTTATTATGAAAAACATATTTACCTCATTATTTCTTTTTTCTGCCTTCACATTATTTGGTTTTAGTGCCAATGCTGCTGATGGAGATACTACCGTAATTCAAGCTCATCAAGACGTTCATTGGAACTGGAATGGGAACTTTTATGATACCGTTGCCTTTCCGGCTGCTGGAAATTATCAAAAAGTAATAATGCATTACGTTTTGGGTTGTCCAAGTATTGGCTGTAGTGAGTGGGATTATACCACCCTTATTCAATTATGGGATGAAAACACTCCATCAGATAAATTTGAATTATGTAAAGTAATTACACCTTATGCTGGGGATAAAAATGCGGGTTGGCATCACGAGTACAAATTTGATGTTACCCATATGTTACCGCTACTTCAAGGCCAAAAAGTGTTGAATGCCCGTTACGATGGTTGGCAAGACGGATTTACGATTTCGGTGTATTTTGAATTTATTGAAGGAACTCCGCCTAGAACACCATTACAAGTAGATCAAGTATATTTTGGAGGTTACAAATATGGAGACAATACACAGCCTATAAATACAGCATTAAAAAAAGACACTATCTCCATAAATCCAACCATGGCACAATCGGAGTTTATTATGAGTGCTACTGGTCATGGTTTTGGTAACAATAATGGTAATGGAGTTAATCCAGAAAATTGCGCAGAATTTTGCGATAAATACTACAATTTGATTGTCAACAATTCTGCTAGATATCAGCAAACTGTTTGGAGAGATGATTGTGGAAGTGAGCCATTGTACGCGCAAACAGGAACGTGGGTGTACAACAGAGCAGGTTGGTGTCCAGGTAGTGAAAGTCAAGTTTTTAAACATGATATTACCGATTTCATTTCGGGCTCCGAATTTACCATGAAAGTGGATTGGCAAAACTATACAGCCACAAACGTTAATATGAGTTATAATATTAGTGGACAGGTAGTTCAATATGGACCTGCAAATCATACGCTGGATGCAGAAATCATGGATGTGTTAAATCCAAGTTCTTATGATAGGTATTCAAGATATAACCCTTCTGCAAATGCTCCCACTATTGTAATTAGAAATACGGGTAGTACTACTGTAGGTGCGGTAAAAATTAAATATGGCGTTTCGGGAGGAACCTTTTACACAACCACCTGGGTTGGCAACCTAGAGTTTATGGAGAGCCAGGAAGTTACCCTGCCAATTCCTGAACACAACTTTTTTAAAGGTGATGGTTCTAATGTTTTTATTGCGGAAATTTTAGAGGTAAATCATTCGGTTGATGAAGTGGCAAGTAATAATAAGTTTCACTCACCCTTTGAGCCAGCTACATTTAGAAATGGCGTATTCACCTTAACTGTAAAAACAAACAATAGAGGCTATGAGAACTGGTATTTATTAACAAACGCGGTTGGAGACACCGTGTTATTTAGAGATAATTTGGCCAACAACGAAACATACATTGATACACTAGATTTACCCAAGCAGGTTTACAACTTCTATATTGAAGATGCTGGTGGTGATGGATTAAACTGGTGGGCAAATACGGCTCAAGGAGTGGGTTCTGCCACTTTAAGAAATGTTGGAATAAGTGGAAGTCAACCACCTTTGTACGTGGATAATGTAGAGCCTGATTTTGGAAATTTTATTTTTCAGAGTTTTTCTATTGGTTATCACATGTCATATGGTAATCCTGATTATGATGAAACCACATGGACTCCACCATTGGAAGTTGGCATTCAGAAAATGGATGTAGAAGTAGCAAAAGGAACATTCACTATTTACCCAAATCCTGGAAATGATTTTGTGAATATTGAATCCATAAACTTTGAGGGAAGAACACAAATTCAAATTTTTAACCAAGTGGGGGCTTTAATTTACCAAAGTAATATGGCCATGCATAATGGTTCTATTGAAACAATTTCTGCCAAAGACTGGTCAAAAGGAATTTATTTCATTACCGTTAGCGATAATAGGAAAAGAGAAACCATCAAATTTGTAAAACAATAATTTCAAAATAATTAATTTTAAAAGGGTGATTTTTTAAAAATCGTCCTTTTATTATTTCCGGTAAAAGATTTTTGCAGAGAAAAAGGTTTTTTCAAAAAAACGAATACATTTGCAGCCTTGATGAGTTATCATCAGGGCCCATAGCTCAGTTGGTTAGAGCATCTGACTCATAATCAGAGGGTCACAGGTTCGAGCCCTGTTGGGCCCACA
>JBMYWA010000150.1:0-2633 GCA_049606935.1 Salibacteraceae bacterium | reverse complement strand
GCGCTTGGCTGTCGGCCTCGGTAATTGTGGCGTTGAATATTTGGTTGGTTATTGAAGAAACTTCCAATTTCTTATCGGTTACCAAAAGTCCAATTATCTGGGGGCTAGGTATTGGAATTGTAGGAGGGTTGGCTGTTGCTTTATTAGTTTATGTAACGTTTGTTCCGTTGTTTAAAAACAAGGTAGCTAAGCCTGAGGTTAGTGGCGTTCACCAAGAGCAATTATTATTAGATATTTCAAATGCTAAGCAATTTCACCGAATAGCCGTAGCGGTTGATTTTAGCGATGTTGATAATAAGGTGATACAACATGTGTTGTCGGTAACTAATCCAAATACAGAAATTCTTCTTATTCATGTAGTGGAAAGTGTGGTTGCTCGTGTTTTCGGTAAGGATGTAGCCGATAGTGAAACCAAGGCAGATACCGAATTTTTGGAAAACTACCAGAAACAAATGGCGGCCCAAGGATATAAAGTTTCCATAAAATTAGGCTACGGATCACCTAAAAAGACGATTCCTAAGATATCAAAAGACTTTAACGCTGATTTATTGGTTCTTGGTTCTCACGGACATGGAATGATGGCCGATATGCTATTTGGAACTACGATTGATTCTGTTAGACATAATGTGGATATACCGGTGTTTATTGTGAGAGAGTAAGAGAAACTACCCCAATACTTGGCTTATTAAACTCACGCTAAAAATGGTTAACATAAACCAACCAATAAACCCTTGAATAATGGTTATATAACGTGCAGCGCCATGGGTAGGAATATCACCGAAGCCTAAAGTTGTAAAAGCATTTAAAGATAAGGTAAGTGCGTTTAAAAAATTGATAAAGCTTGAGGAAACTATAAATACTAAAGTGCTACCAATCGATTTATCACGATTCTTTTTGGTTAAGCTTTTAATTTTTGTGAGTAATTCAATTTTATTAGATACATCCCAATCACTTGGAAAAAAGAGATAAAAAATGGAAAATATGAAAATGACCCACCAACTTTTAACTACTGCCTTGGCAGGGTTAGTGCCATAGTCCGATAGATAGGACAAGAAACTATGAAGTTGCCACCTGAAAAATGTTTCAAACGATTTGTCTTTTTGGTAGAGGTATTTCCAACGCCTAGTTTCAAACTCCTTAATATCCGCGTAGCAGGCATTCGCAGATTCAATATCTCCTTGAGTTTTGTATATGGCGTAAAGCTGATTGGCGGAATTTTTTAGTTTGTCGAAATAGAATGTATGAGTTATGCTTGAGTCTGTAATGAATGAATGGAAGTTTCGTTTAAATTTAATGTAACCTACTCCTCTAACAGTATCTGGAACAATAAATTCATTGGAAATAACAAAATGCTCTTTTAATTGATTCCATTTTAAGTAGGTTTTGGATAGGTTTTCAGGTAAAGTTACCTGGTCAATACTAAGCTTTCCAAATTCACATTCTACAATATTTAAACTCTGAGAAATAGTGGAGTTATACCCAAAAACAACAGGAACATTGAATGTGTCATTTTCCATATTAAGAGTCTTCATTTCTCCGCTAATTTCCAGCCATAATGAATCATTTGAATTTTTTGAGCCAAAAGTTGTATTGTAAACATAAATGTGACCATGAGATACAATCCATAAATGTGAAGGCCCGTTTTCAATTTGGCAATTTTCAATTCTAACCTTTCCATTATTATTATTCATATTAAAAATCCATAAACCATTATGGCATTTTGAATCTGTAATTGAGGTAGTTCTTCCTTCAGTTTTTATCTCAACAGTTTTCATAAATTCACAGGAATGAACCAATATCCATTGATCATTTTCAAGAGAAATTTCGACCCTTTTTTCAAATCGCACAGAGTCAATTGTAAATCCATCAGAATAGTAAGAATTTAAATACGGATGAAAATATCCTTCAAAATAGATATCTCGCACTTCTATTTCGTGGTTAACCGTTTTAGGTTTACTAAGGTAATTTCTAATATCTTTATATTCTTGTTCACCCTTAGTAGTTACAAAAATGTGGCTTAAACTAACAATAGAATCCCCATTATCTTCCATAACGGTAGTCCAAAATTCGGTTAAGGTCATTGTGTCATGATAAGTTTTTTCAACCTGCTCATTACCTACTAAAGTTAATGAGGTAAATAGAAAGAAACAAAGGATAAATGTGTTACGAATAGATGAGATCATAAAAGTTTGCTTGGTAGCCCAAATATAATTTATTCAAAGAAGTTCGATTCTAAGGGATTCCAGGTAGGTTATTCTCCAGCTAAAACCTTTTTAATAGAAGCCGCTTTAACCTCACATTCATGATATTCTCCTTCAGGGTCAGAATTGTCGGTAATGGCACCACCTACCATATAGCTTAAATATTTGTTAGTCGCATTGTATTGAAGGCTTCTAATAATGACATTAAAATCAAAATCACCTTCCGGGGTAATGTACCCTACCGACCCAGAATAAATGCCTCGTTGGGTATGTTCAAATTCCTCAATGAGATCCATCGCCATAATTTTCGGAGCACCTGTCATGCTGCCCATCGGAAAGCTTTTTTTAATGACATCGGTAAAGTGGACTCCTTCTTCAACCCGACTAGAAATGGTAGATATCATTTGATGTACGTTCGAGAAAGAATACACC
>JBMYWA010000149.1:0-2649 GCA_049606935.1 Salibacteraceae bacterium | reverse complement strand
TGGGGTGTTTTCCAATAAGGCGTCATCTATAGTATAAGCGCCAAAAATAAATTTCTTTTCCATCAGCTTACCGCCATTAAAAAATGTGACCCAATACTGGTTATTTAGATGAAAAACCTCTTTGGTAATATGCTCAATTTTAGCCGCTGTTTTAGCGGGTACATTCCCAATAACGTGGCGTAATACCGAAGTTTCGGTTTTGGCTTTTCCGGGTTCTTCTAAAAAACCTTTTGCAGTAATCATTACGCCTTCAATTAATTCATTTTGATCATTGATAATATACACGTCCCAGAATTCATTTTTGTCGGCATCTGTTTCTTTCACCGCAGCCACATACACGTTTTTTACCTCTGGTATATCAATATCTTTTTTCATGAATTAGATTTTGTGCAAAAGTAAAAGCTTCCTGCTAATTTATTGCACCAGCAAAGGCTTCACTTTTTGTCCGTGGGTGGTTTTCACACGCACTTGATATAAACCCGGATTTAGGGTATTGACCTGTATTTGCTCAAATTGCACGCTTTCGGTAAGGACTTCTCTACCCAACATATCAAAAATTGTTACTTGTTCTACTTTATCATTCCTACTAGATACCGAAATTGTTTCTTGAGCCGGGTTTGGATATACCATTACTTGAACCTGCGAATTTATTTTTGGTACGCTATTGATTATCCCGGTATTTCGCATAATTAATCCGCTATCACCTACCGTTATAGCTAAAGAATCATTAATGGTTGTTACATCATTTAATATTTGAATGGTGGTTTCCAATGCCCAAGAAGCATCTTGTTTATTTCCCCAAAGTATTACTCCGGTATGTGATAATGCTGCGTCTCCCACAGCCAATATCCCATTATTTTGTATACCCGTCAATGCTTTCCATTGTGGGTCAAAAAATGGTTGAGAGTTAATATATTCATTCCATGTAACTCCAGAATCAACACTAAAAATCAAGGAGTTGCGCGAAGAATCAATAGCGGCATAAATGGTGGAATCGTTCACAAATTTTGCATCCCAAATAATTTGCTTACTTAGCGTGTTTACGGTATCCCACGTTAACCCTCCATCAAAAGTGCGATGTACTTGACCAGAATCACCAGCCGCCATGCCATAATTAGCATCGTAAAAATCTAACGACCTCAGATATTCTGATCCCCATGATAAATAAATAGGGTTTCCTACTACTACTCCATTCACCAACTTATCGATGGTTTTGCCACCAAAACAACTAGACCCAATAATAAAGCCGTTATCGGAATCAAAATGGAAGCTAGAAATTGGAGAACACATACCTACACCAACGGGAGTCCAACTAACTCCTCCATCTTCGGTTTTATACACATCGCCTACGTAAGGTTGATCGCCTAGAATGGCGTATCCTGAATCTGCATTTTGAAATTCTATATGCGCAATATTAGGAAGGCTAGACGAGAAGTAAAATCCTTGAGTAGGTTGCACGTTCCAAGTCATCCCCCCATCCGTAGTTTTTAATAAAGTACTGTCGTTTGCGCCAATATAGCCTACCAATTCGGTACCGAAAGAAACCGAATTTAGTTGTAATTGGGTACCGGATGAGACTACTTGCCAGATTTGTGATTGTACGGTGTGGATGAAAAGAATGGAAACGATTACTAAGAAGATATTTTTCATGTTTTTTATTTTCTTCAAATATGGCCGCTAAGCTAAAGTGTGTCAATGGACAAATAGGTTAAGTTGTGGTACTTTTTTGTTGAGTTGAAACAATAAGAATTAATGGAATATTTAATTTCTTGCTCTATTACCCTATACCCATCTCCGTATGCAAAAAATTAAATTAGGTAGATTTTTCTTGGTATGCCGTTGGAGTAAGGCCTGTTTTCTTTTTAAAAAATCTATTAAAGTAAGCCGCATCTTTATAGTTTAATTGGAACATCACTTCTTTTACCGACTTATCGCTATGCACCAAAAGTTTTTTGGCTTCTAGAATTAACCGGTCATGTAATACTCCAATACAAGTGGCTCCGTGAAACTTCTGACAAACGGTATTTAATCTTCTCAAAGAAACTTGAAGCTCTTCGCTATAATAAGTTACCGGGTAGTGTGCTAGATAGGTTTCTTCAACGTTCAACATTAAGTCCATGTAAAGTTTAAAATCCTTATCGTGAATTGGAACGGTTAAATTTGACTGGGAACGCATGAACAATTTCACCAATATATGGATGTAATCTCTGACAATGGCCTGGTGAAAATTGCCTTGTTCTTGTAATTCCTGTTTCATTAGATCTAACAACCCATAAATCTTTGCGAAAGCCTCTTTACCCATATTTAAAGCAGGTTGCAAATAAAACGCATGAAAAAACTGTCCGTATAACTCGTAGTCAACCCCAGAGAAATACTCTTTAGAAACCAGAATCACATGTCCGTGCGTATTTAGCTCCCGCTTCACTTTATGAATTTGATTAGGAAACACAAAATGTACGGATTGGTGATTTATTGGGTATTGTTTAAAGTCAATTGTATGCTCCCCTCCTCCTTTATTGAAAAGGAAAATTTCTATATACTCATGTTTATGCGGTTTTGAAGTATCGTAGCTATTTCGCTCTTGTAGCTCTACTATTTCAATGTAGTTACTATGGTCTTCTTCGCCAATTTTGTATATGGGAATTTTTG
>JBMYWA010000148.1:0-2674 GCA_049606935.1 Salibacteraceae bacterium | reverse complement strand
TATTGTAGATTTAGATAACACAACAGCTACAACTAACCCGTTAGCCAATTCAGCCACCGGAATTCCGGATAATACCCAGAATGCCGTTTGGGATAACGAAGGTAATCTAAAGTTTTATGAAGAGGATGGGTATGTGTATAATTCGGTTGGTCAACACGTAAATGCAGTTAGTTGGTCATCTAACCCAAATCCACCCACAAAGGGGCATTCAGAATTTATTTTTGTTCCTGTTCCTGGAGAATGTAATGAATGGTATGGTATTACCTTGGATAGAATTGATGAAGATTTTATAAAGGGGTATGAAGAGGAGCTTATTCTCTCCTTTAGCATTTTTGATGGAAATGCAAATGAGGGCCAAGGTGGTGTGAAAATACTGCCAGAGACGACTTTTGAAACCATTGACTGGATTTCAATAGACGAAACTCGAGGGGTATCTCAATGTGTGGATAAGTTTCACCTAGGAGTAACCCAATTGCAAGAGGAAGGTCTAAAACGTTATTTATTTGCAACAGCGTGTAATAACCTGATGATATTTGAAATTACAAACAGCGGAATTCAAGAGATTTTCAAAAATCAATTTACTTATAAAGGCGAAATAGTATTAAGAAGTGAGTTAGAAATTTATGAAAAAGATGATCATATTTCGGTTGCGTTTCCAACTGTGGTTCGAATTAACTCGACAGACGGCCCCAAAGAAATCGGAGGAATTGATGTTTTTAATTTTAATACCATTGCTGGGCCTCTTTACTTAGATTTTTATCAGGAAATTGCTCTAGATGACCCAAGCCAAAGTCATGATGTTACTATTGTTAAAGGATTAGAATTTTCGGGAGATGGATCGTTATTATATGCATCATTTGTAAATTATAATAGAAATATTATTTATAGTGACCCTGCATGTATGACACTAGTTTCTGAGGTTTTAAATTTTTCAAGACCGGCCCTATCTTCACAATTTACTCAAATTACTTCACTGAATTTAGGGGGAGGTAATGAAGATTTTTCACTTGGCATGATTGAGCGAGACCGTGAAAATAGGCTCTGGTTCATTGGTGATGAGCGAATGGGCTTTTTGATGGATTCTGATAATCCCTCAAGTACGTTTTATCCAAATGTAATTAATCTGGATACGCGTATTACTACTCATCACCCAATATGGCCAAGTTCATTTAATGTTTTTACCAGAATTAGACTACTGCCCGACCAAGTAGATGGAGAGCATCTTGAAGAAACTTTAATGGCCGACCAATACCCTGAAACACTTACGGTTTGTGATTTGCCGTATCAAATGAGTTCAACTTTCATTGCGGACTGGGACCTTGCTTATTACAGCGATAATGATCCTCCAGTTTACATGCTGCAAAACTTAGGTTCAGGCTTAAATATGCCAATACCCTATGAAGGAACGGTTTATGTAAAATATTCAAATCCGAATGGGTGTGAGGTTAGAGAGTCGGTTGAGGTAATATGGGATCCAATCAGTCAACATGGGGCAGACTTTACCTATGAGTCAACAGTTCAAAATAATTCGTTGCAAATTGCAACAACCCCTTTAGCAAATCAAGGAACTTCTCATCAATGGACGTTATACTTAAATAATGCGGGTTCTTGGATAGCCATAAATTCATCAACCTCTATAGCGCCTGTTTTTACCAATTTAAACCCTTCATTACAATATAAATTAGAGCATACCATAACGCCAATTCAGCCCTATATGTGTATGTATAATCCGGTTTCAACAGAAATTATTAATTAAAAACACTAGTTATGAAAAAGAATTTATTAGTATTAATTTTTAGTGTTTGCTTTAGTTTTTTCAATACGGCTCAAGCAACATATATCCTCACTAGACAAGCTCAACTTGAAAACTTGCGGTATGAGCCGAAGTTTCCAATCATTGATCAACATATTTTTATAACCACATCCCCCGGGCAGGATAGCGCAACCATGATTTATGATTTATCCATTTTTCAGGACATTGATACCATAATTGGAAATTTGGTAATTGAAAAATCAGCCTTAACCAATTTGTCTGGTTTACATGGTTTAAAGGTGTTAGGCGAATTTCATATTTATGATAATGATGAATTAACTAGCTTGTCTACCCTAGATGGTCCATGGTTAGCTACTGGGTATTATATTCAAAACAATGCAAATTTGAAATCGTGTGGCCCTTTGTCTCATGAAATGGAAGTGGATGTTTTGAAAATCAAGAATAACCCCAATTTAAAAGATGTAACATTAGATTTAGATTCTGTAATACCCACTTGGAAAAATTATTTTGTTCTTCACATAAAGGAGAATCAGAATTTAGATTCTATATGGGTTTTATCCCCCAATTTAGAGAGTACCGTTGCGTGTTGGGATAATCCGAACCTTACCAGTATACATATAGGAACGAATCATGATACGTTGGGCGGGGTTAGTGTACAAAATAATGGGTCCTTGCAAGCAATAACTGGTTTTCAAAGCATTGATTATTATGGGTTGATTTGGGTGTCAAATAATCCACTACTTAATACATTATGCTTTGCTCAAAATGCCTTTTCTAATCAAAATGTACTAGACTATCAACTAAAAAACAATGGACAAGGTGCTAATTCAGTTTCTGAGATTTTAGCCACTGATTGCAGTGACTTTAATACCTCTATTAAAGAACAATGGCTAGGAGATT
>JBMYWA010000147.1:0-2727 GCA_049606935.1 Salibacteraceae bacterium | reverse complement strand
CGCAGAATTACGGCTTTTTTCGTTTACAAAATTCTCAAACTTCGTTTGGATATTTTGTAAACGAAAAAAGCCTATCACTTTCGTGATAGGCTTTGCTTCTGTGGGCGATGAGGGATTCGAACCCCCGACCCCCTCGGTGTAAACGAGGTGCTCTGAACCAGCTGAGCTAATCGCCCAATTCGGTGTTGAAAGTATTTAAACTCTCGCTCCGTATTGGTGGTGCAAATGTACGTCAACGAATCGAGTTGACAATGCATTTATTATAAAAAATTCAAAAGATCTGCTACTACAAAAGTGCTCCCCCCCACATAGATCACATCATCTTCCTGAGAATCAGATAATGCCATCTCAAATGCCTCTTTGACCGTAGAAAATTTTTTTTTATTTATTTTTTTAGATTCAAATAAAGCTTCCAGTTCACCTACAGGTTTAGCTCTTTGAATACTCGGCTTACATAAATAAAAATGTGCATTAGGCGGTAATAATTCAATTATATCATTTGCATTTTTATCATCAACCATTCCGAAAACTATTCTACAATTTGCTTTCTGTAAAACTTCAAGTTCTTGCATGGTATAAGCCAATCCTTCTGTATTATGAGCTGTATCGGCAATAACCAATGGTTTCTGTTGAATTACTTCCCAACGTCCACGTAGTCCCGTATTAGCTACCATTTTTTCAATTCCAGTAACCAAATGATTATTACTTACTTCAAAACCAATTGCTCTTAGCTCTCGTACAGATACTATAGCAGTTTGCGCATTCTTTTTTTGATAACTTACTAATCCACCTAAGGAAATAGTTTCTGGTTGTTGATCAGCATAAACTAGAGATGAGTCTGAAGCTTTAGCTTTTTCCTCAAAAATTACTTTTACTTCATTTTGAGTTTCACCTATTACTACTGGAGTGCCTTCCTTTATGATTCCTGCTTTCTCTGCCGCAACCAATTGCAAGGTTTCGCCTAGAAACTGCGTATGATCCAATCCAATATTGGTAATTACAGAAATTAAGGGATTTAATACATTTGTAGAATCCAAACGTCCTCCTAAACCAGTCTCAATTATAGCCACATCTACCTCCTGTTCCGCAAAATAGTGGAACGCCAATCCAACGGTCCATTCAAAAAAAGATGGTTGAACATCCTTTAGTAGTCCCGATTTTTGGGCTACAAAGTCAATTACCGTTTGTTCTGGAATACATTTACCGTTAATTCTAATCCGCTCTCTAAAATCTACTAAATGGGGAGAAGTGTACAAACCAACTTTATAGCCTGCTTCTTGAAGAATAGACGCCATAAAATGCGAAGTTGAACCTTTACCGTTGGTACCCGCCACATGAACAGATTTAAACCATCGCTCTGGGTTTCCTAACTTTTTGCAAAGTTTAATTGTATTAGATAAATCTGCTTTATACGCGGCTTTACCCTCACGTTGATACATGGGTAATTGCTTAAACAGATACTCAACTGTTTCTTGGTAAGTCATTAATGAATTTGGAAATCGTAGGTAATTCTACCCCTTTGCTCAATTGGCGCACCATCTTTAGCTTGCCATTTGGTTTTATAAGCCGCTTGTAACGCTTTTTGAGTTAAACACTCGGCAGTGTTGGTAGTCCCTTTCCCAATAGAAGCATAAACCACTTTTCCATTACGGTCTACTTTGATATCAACAACCACTTTGCCTTCTTCTTGGCATTCGTATACTGGCTTAGGCTTGGTCAAAGCAGCTCTATCACCTAAGGCATAGTTTCCGTTTCCAGTACCACCTCCAGTATATCCTCCGTCAGGACCACCATCTAATTGGCCTTTATCTCCTGGTTGATCATCTGGACCATCACCTCCACCACCATCGGTAGTTGGGTTATTTAATTTATTGGCGATTGCAGCCATTTTTTTTCTTTGTTCTTCTTGCTCTGCCTTTTTCTTAGCTTCCGCTTCCGCAGCTTTTTCTGCTTCAATCTCTGCAGGAGTTTTAGTTTTTGGGACTTCTAAAGCATCTTGCACATCTTGGGTAGCTACATCTGGCACAGAAGCCTCAGGAACAGGCTCAGATGGCGGAGTCACCTCTTCTTCCGGCTCTTCCACTTCTTCCACAGGGGCAGTAGCTGCTTCGGGTTGATTATCACCACTACCCATGTCGGTAGTACCAAAATTCACCGTTAAACCAGTTTCTGGAATTGGAACGGTGTGGGTTAATCCGTAAAATAGAAACAATATCAAAATGATTAAATGAAACAAAATTGTTCCAATTAACCCTTCTCTTTTTTCTCTATCTTTTGGAAATGCAATCATTTATTTAGCTCTTGTAGCTAATACCATTTGGTATTTATTTCTATTGGCAATTTCCATTACCGCCACTACATATTGTACATCTACAGTTTCTTCCGGACGAAGTAAAAAACCAGGTTTTTCTTCTCCTTCCAACATAGATTGTAATGTTCTTTCTAATTGTTCAAATTTCACCTCCCGTTGACCAACAAAGTATTTGACATCCTTGGTTATGGAAACCGACACTTGATTCTTTTTAGTTGTTCTAGTACTTCCTTTGGGGAGTAAAACATCTACTCCATTCGGACTAATCATTGTGGATGCAATAATGAAAAATACTAGTAGCAAGAATACAATATCCGTCATTGACGACATATTAAACTCTGGACTTACTTTATTTCTTCCCTTAACTGCCATCCTTATGCTGGTTCTTGTAACATGTCAATAAAACGAACAGAAAG
>JBMYWA010000146.1:0-2774 GCA_049606935.1 Salibacteraceae bacterium | reverse complement strand
AGATTAAGGAAATTGATTTAATATAGTTTTTCATAATCAGGTTATTTCCTGCAAGATAGCCCAAAAGGAGTTATCTAACCGACAAACCTTTCACTTTTCTGCGCTCTTTCTCGTTAGCAATTTTTAAAGATTTCTTGATTTTTAAAAGTGAATTACTACCGTGAATTATTTGCATTTCCTTGCCATCGTATTCCACAAATTCTCCGTCTACGGTACGTTTCACATCCAATTGGTACAATTCCCAATTTTGATTCAAATTATTCTTAAAGACAAAGGTTTTATTCTCTCCGTCTTCAAATTGAATATTTAACTGATTTTTGTTGATCGCTTTAGCTACCGCCTTAGTGTGTTTAGGAATGTCTACTTGATAGTGGTAGAAACCATTTTTAAACTTCACTTTTCCCGACTTTATTTGATCCTGTTTACTAGTAGATTTATAAACCAATCGGATGGGTTCATGATTATAAAATTGAACCTTTTCCATAGCTAGATTATCTGAGTTTTCAATTCGAACACGCGTAGATTCTGTAAAATGAATTTTACAGGAAGAAATTAAAACAGCTAATAAAGTGGCGCAGGTTAATAATGAAGTTTTCATAAGAGTACAAATTTTAGTTGTTAATGGCCGTTAACAAGCAAAGTTTATACCACTATTTTTTAGCTCCTTTTTTATATAAGAACTCTCCTAAAAAACATATTCCAATAATACACATAGCAATGTAAATGCTCTCAGGGTTTGAACTGAACTGCTGAACCACTAGAACAACCAGGGCTATCATACATAATATGAAACCTAAAAAAGGAATGATTTTATTTCCTTCTACGACATCACTTAGCTTGAATCCTACAAAATTTACCATGGCAAAAATGAAAAGGAAACCAATACTACCCGCAGTTGAAATACTTTCTAAATTCAAAGTATTTGCCACTACTAGAGTAAGGATAGCCGTAATAAAAAGCCCTTGGGGTTGTCCCCATAAACTACCGGTTAATTGATGCGGCAATTCACCATCTTCGGCAATTTCATAGCTTACTTGCGAACCTCCATATAAAGACGCATTAATGGCAGAAAACGTAGAAATCAAGGCCGCAATGGTGATTATGGTAAAACCTACATCGCCCAACATGGGCTTTGCAGCTTCAGCCAGCACATAATCTTGCGCATCGGCAATATCGCCAAAAGGCAAAGAACCTACCGTAATTAAAGCGATTACGATGTACAAAATGATAACGAACCCTACGGAGTAATAATAAGCTTTTGGAATATTCACTTTCGGATTCTCAATATCAGGAGTGGCATTGGCTATTAATTCAAAACCTTCATAGGCCACAAAAATGACCATCCCTCCAGCCAATAACTGAATAGGTGCTTCCCAGTTTTCAATACTTAATTGGTGCAGATTAGGATTACCTATTAAACCATAGGCGCCAATCAACACAAAAGCGACCAGAATTACTAACTTAATAATTACGGCCCACTTCTCAATTCTACCTACAATTTCTAAACTGTAATAATTCACTAGTGTAGCAAATACCACAATTACTGTGGAATAAAGATGCGTATCAAAAACACGATCATGGGTAGCTTCATAAATATTAGGCGCATAAGATCCAAATGCCGATGCGTAAAGCGACAACATAATAATGTAACTTACCCAAAGTAAGTTATTTACACCTCCACTAAAAACTCCAGTACCAAAACCAGAATTGATGAACTTTACAGTTCCCCCACGATCTGGAAATTTCACGGAAAGTTTTACGTAACTATAAGAAGTGATTAAAGCAATAAGTCCGGCAAATAGAAATGAAATAGGCGTTCCCCCTTTAGACAGAGAAACCGCCAAACCTAGAACGGCAAAAATTCCACCGCCCACCATTCCGCCAATACCTAGCGAAATGGTTTCTTTCAATCCTATTTTAGAGCCTGGCATAAACTAAGCTAATGCTTGGGCTAAATCTTCAATTAAATCATCGGCATCTTCTACTCCAACACTTAAGCGTATTAATGAATCAGAAACACCTGATTTTTCTCTTTCTTCTTTAGGTATAGATGCGTGTGTCATGGTAGCCGGATGTCCAATTAGTGATTCCACTCCTCCTAATGATTCCGCTAATGAGAATAATTTCACATTGGCCACCACACGGTGAGCATCTTCCATTTTATTTCCTTTCAGCGTAAATGAAATCATTCCTCCAAAATCATCCATTTGGCGTTTAGCCACATCATGATTTGGGTGATCTTCAAAACCTGGCCAATACACTTTATCTACCGAAGATTGTTCTTTTAACCAATGCGCAATTTTAGCCCCGTTTTCACAGTGACGTTGCACACGTAAATGGAGCGTTTTTATTCCTCTTAAAACCAAAAACGAATCCATTGGGCCAGTTACGCCACCACTACTATTTTGAATACGGTAAATTTCATTTGCAATTTCCTCATCTTTCATGATTAATGCTCCCATTACCACATCAGAGTGACCGCCTAAATATTTAGTAGCTGAGTGCATTACGATATCCGCTCCCAAATCAATGGGACGTTGTAAATATGGCGTAGCAAATGTGTTATCTACAGCTAGCAAGACATTGTTCTTTTTGGCAATTGCAGCTAAAGCTTCAATATCAATAATATTCATCATTGGGTTGGTTGGTGTTTCGGCCCAAATCAACTTTGTATTTTCATTTACCAAAGCTTCTACATCAGCAGGATTAGCCATTGGGGTAAAGTGAAATACAATACCATACTTCTCAAAAATGGTTTTGAAAATACGGTAAGA
>JBMYWA010000145.1:0-2825 GCA_049606935.1 Salibacteraceae bacterium | reverse complement strand
ATCAATGTTGACCCAGGTACACTAAACCCTTATGAGCATGGAGAATGTTATGTTACCGATGACGGGGCAGAAACAGATTTAGATTTAGGCCATTATGAACGTTTCATTAGCACGCCAACTTCGCAAGCAAACAATGTAACTACCGGAAGAATATATCAAAACGTTATTCAAAAAGAACGTAGAGGAGATTATTTAGGTAAAACCGTTCAAGTAGTTCCGCACATTACCAATGAGATTAAACAAGGATTTAAAACCCTAGGGGAATCTGGCAAATATGATTTCGTAATTACCGAAATTGGTGGAACCATTGGCGATATTGAATCTCAACCATATGTAGAGGCCATGCGTCAATTTAGATGGGAATTAGGAGAACATCGAAGTTTAGGCATTCATCTAACTTTGGTTCCTTACCTAAAAACTACAGGTGAGCTAAAAACTAAACCTACCCAACACTCGGTTAAAGAATTACTTTCGTTAGGTGTTCAGCCAGATATATTGGTTTGTAGAACAGAATATACTTTGAATGACGATGTAAAAAGAAAAATTGCTCTTTTTTGTAACATTAAATTTGATGCGGTAATTGAGTCTATTGATGCGGATACCATTTACGATGTTCCATTATTGATGCAAGATCAAAAATTAGATCAAGTTGTACTAAAGCATTTAGATCTTCCTATTGGTAGCAACCCAGAGTTAAATACTTGGAGAGAGTTTTTACAACATGTAAAACACCCTAAATCAGAAATTGAAATTGCCCTGGTGGGTAAGTATATTGAACTAAAAGACTCCTACAAATCCATTCTAGAAGCCTTTAATCATGCAGGAGCCGCAAACTCTTGTAAGGTTAGTATTAGATGGATACATGCCGAAGAAGTAACCCGTAAAACCGCAGCTAAACTTTTTAAAGGCGTACACGGAGTTCTTGTGGCTCCTGGGTTTGGAGAAAGAGGTATTGAAGGAAAAATATCTGCTATCCAATACGTACGTGAAAACAACATTCCATTCTTGGGTATTTGTTTAGGAATGCAATGTGCCGTTATTGAATATGGAAGAAACGTATTAAATTTAGATAATTGTCATTCTGCTGAGTTCTCGCCACTGGCAAGTAACAAGGTTATAGACATTATGGAAGATCAAAAGAACGTTAGCAATAAAGGCGGTACTATGAGATTAGGAGCTTACGATTGTAACGTGATAGATAATTCTATTGCTAAAAGAGCCTATGGTTCAAACAGCATTAGCGAGCGTCACCGTCACCGTTTTGAGTTTAACTCAGAATTTTTAGATGCGTACCAAAATGCCGGAATGAAAGCTACCGGAATCAACCCTACCTCCGATTTAGTGGAAATTGTAGAAGTACCTAACCACCCATGGTTTGTTGGGGTACAATTCCACCCAGAATACAAAAGTACTGTGGCTAACCCACACCCTTTATTTGTTGAATTTGTAAAAGCTGTAACTCAGCACTCAAAGAACTAGAATGGATAAAAAAGGATTAATTGGCCTGCTATTAATCGCAGGTATCCTATTTGCTTGGCAGTATATGAACCAGCCAAGCCCAGAGGAAATTGCAAAAATGAAGGCGCAAGCCAAACAAGATTCTGTAAATATTGCAATTCATAAAGACGAAGAAGTTGTTGACACACCAACTCCAATAATACCAGAAATTATTGCTACAGATTCAGCTAGCCAATCAGCGGCTGATTCTTTGCAAAATATGGCGCTTGTGTCTAAATATGGATCTTTAGCTTCAAGTGCTCAAGGAACAGAAGAATACACAACGGTATCAACCCCTATTATTACTACGGTATTCAGTAACAAAGGTGGTAGAATGGTTTCGGTAGAATTAAATGAATACAACACCTATACTGGTGAACCTCTTCTTTTATTTACCGAAGATTCTTCAATGCTAGATTTTGATTTCAATTTTGAAAACAGGTCGCTCAAAGCATCCGATTTCTATTTTGAATCTGAAGTGATAAACCCGGTTTCCGAAACAGATTCAACCGTGGTAATTTACCGTGCTTTTGCTGGCTCTAAATCTAGTTACATTGAACAACGCTATACTTTCTTCCCAGATGAGTATATGTCAAGATACGCTATCAATTTTGTTGGTATGAATGAGGTTGTGGCTGAAAACAATAACAGTATTCTGTTAAATTGGAATATGCGTGCCTTGAATAAGGAAAAGGGGATGGATTTGCAAAAGCAAAAAACCACTTTCTTTTACCGCACTAACGATGGAGATACGGACTATCTTTCAGAAGGAAGAGATGATGAGGAGGTTTTAGAACTACCCGCTCAGTGGATTGCTTTTAAACAACAATTCTTCTCCGTGGTATTAATTTCAAACAATAGCTTTAAAGCAAATAACACGGTTCTAACTACCAAGACCATTACTTCATCCGAATACGTATCTCAATTAACGGCTAAAATTGATGCGGAATTAAACAATGGCGGAATTGCCATGGACATGTACCTTGGTCCAAATGGTTATTCTATGTTAAAGGAATACGACATAGACTTAGACCATCAAATTGACTTAGGATGGGGAATTTTTGGTTGGGTAAACCGATTTATCGTAATACCAGTTTTTAATGTTTTAGATGGTACTGGTCTTTCCTATGGAATTATCATTTTAATTCTTACCGTATTTATCAAGTTATTATTATCTCCAATTACCTATAAAACTTACTTAAGTAGCGCTAAAATGAAGGTTTTAAAACCTGAAATTGAAGAAATCAATAAGAAGTTTAAGGATGGCGACAATATGAAGAAACAACAAGCCATGATGGACCTGTATAAACAAACAGGTGTAAACCCAA
>JBMYWA010000144.1:0-2839 GCA_049606935.1 Salibacteraceae bacterium | reverse complement strand
TAGTGGTGGAAAATATTTACCGTTTAATGGATGAAGGTAATCCACCTGCAAAGGCAGCTTTAGATGGTGCTAGTGAGGTAGCTTGGCCCATTATTGCATCTACAGCAACTACTTTAGCAGCATTTGTTCCTTTGGCATTATGGCCAGGAATGATGGGTGAGTTTATGCGCTTTTTACCAATTACGTTAATGATTGTTTTGTCTTCATCATTATTTGTGGCATTGGTAATTAATCCAGTATTAACCACCATCTTTATGAAAATTAAAGAGGACGATATTGTGTTTTCTAAAAAAGCATTGGTAATAACCTATGTCTTACTTGGAGTCGCCTTCCTTTTCGGATTAGTTCCGGGCCTTACCCAAGATAATATTCAATACCAGGCAGGAGAAATGGCTGGGTTAATCGGATTTTTAAGAGGCCTATCCTATGTAATTGTTTCAGGTGTTCTTCTATTTGTGATGAGCAGAATGATGTTCTTGTCTATGGACACAGATAAGAAGAGAGTTCTTATTCCTAATTTAATATTTATTGGAATTGCCATTCTCTTTATGGTTACCGGTCAAACTGTAAGTGCAAACTTCATTGGAATTACGGCTACGTTTTTAATTTTAAATGCTTACTTGATTTATCCGTCTAGTATTTGGTTTAAAGATGCCTTTATGCCAAGATTAGAGGTGAAATATGATACTTTTATCAAGTTTGCTCTACGTGGAAAGAATGCTTACGTGTTTTTAGGAGGAACTTTTGTTATGCTGGTCATGTCCATCATGTTACTAGGAGCGTTTACACCTTCGGTTTTGTTTTTTCCTAATAACCAGCCTAAGTATTTGAACATCTTTATTGAAAAACCAATCGGTACAGATATTGAAGAAACTAATAAACTAACAAAAGAGCTAGAGATTAAGGTTCTGGATGCTATTAAGCAATTTGAAGAGATTAACCCAGAAACCGGTGAAATGGAGAATTTCTTAGTAAATTCTGTAATCGCTCAGGTAGGTAAAGGTACTTCAGATCCAGCTCAAGGATTTACGGCAGGAACAACACCACATAAAGCCAGAATTACAGTTTCTTTTGTGAAATTTACCGAACGTCATGGAGTAAATACCAACGATGTATTATCTGATTTTAGAGATATGTTTCAAGGTATTCCGGGAGTAAAAATTACCGTAGATAAAGATGCTAACGGACCACCAACTGGAGCTCCAATTAACATTGAAATTGCGGGTGACAATTACGAGCAACTTATTTCGGAAGCCAATAGCGTAAAAACGTTTATTAATAACGCTAATATAGGTGGTATCGAAGAATTGAAACTAGATGTAGATCAAGGTAAGCCAGAAATGCCAATAACCATTGACCGTGATAAAGCACGAAGATTAGGTGTTTCTACGGCTCAAATTGGAGGGGCTTTAAGAACATCACTTTTTGGTAAGGAAGTATCTACCTATAAAGATGGGGAAGATGATTATCCAATTAATATCCGTTCTGCAAAGATGTATAGAGATAATCCGGATGCATTGATAAATCAGCGAATTACGTTTAAGAATATGAATAATGGTCAAATTATTCAGATTCCTATTTCGGCATTAATTGATGTAAAGAAAACATCTACGTTTAGTGCGGTAAAAAGAAAGGACTTGAACAGAATTATTACTATTTCATCTAATGTACTGGAAGGTTATAATCCAACGGAAGTAGTTAACGAGATAAAGGCCACTTTAGGTGCGTATGAATTTCCATCCGAAAACACCTATAAATTTACAGGTCAGCAAGAAGAACAAGCCAAGGAAATGGCGTTTTTAAGTAATGCATTACTTATTGCTTTCTCGCTTATTATTTTCATTATCGTGTTACAGTTTAACGCAACCTCTACACCCGTTATTATTGGGACCTCGGTGTTATTCTCATTAATTGGGGTATTACTCGGATTGGTGATATTCCAAATGGATTTTGTGGTAATAATGACAATGATTGGTATTATTTCATTAGCGGGTATTGTGGTAAATAATGCGATTGTACTAATTGATTACACCAATATTATTGTAGATCGTAAGAAAGAAGAAATGGGTATTGGGGAAGACGATAAACTTCCATTTACCGATTTTGTTGCTGCTATCGAAGAAGGTGGTAAAACTCGTTTAAGACCAGTATTACTAACGGCTATTACAACCGTTTTAGGGTTGTTGCCATTGGCTATTGGCTTGAATGTAGATTTCTTTGGATTCTTTACCGAGCTAGATCCTCACATTTATGTAGGAGGAGAGAATGTTATGTTTTGGGGGCCAATGTCATGGACCATTATTTTTGGTTTAACATTTGCTACATTCCTTACTTTGGTTATTGTACCGGTGATGTATTACATTGTAAATAAACTAAAATACCGTTTGGCTAAGGCCTTATAGTTGTTAATTAGTAATCACAAAAAAGGCGCTCATTGAGCGCCTTTTTTGTTTTTCAGATAAGTAAAAAAAACACCTTAGAAACATCCCTTTTTATTAGTGAGAATAGCAAACCACTGCTACAGCGTAATTTTTTCTTGATAATTTGCTGTTTCCAATCTCTTTGATTTGAAGATATCATATTAATCTGCACCTTATCTCCAGGTATTTTTGTTTATAGGTTATTAAAAGCGGCTTGGTCAAATAAATAGGTATATAAAATTTGTTTAAGGATTTTAATGGATGTTGACAAAGAGTTAGAAAAAATAGGCTTGGGTCAATAGTAGTATTTTTTTTAACGGTGCATACATTATTATCTATTGTACGGTATTTTCTACCCAACTATTAGATCAATTTAAATAGAATTCCTGCAAATAGTAAACGTAATAAACAAGAAAGGC
>JBMYWA010000143.1:0-2898 GCA_049606935.1 Salibacteraceae bacterium | reverse complement strand
ACATGTGTTAGTTCCTTATGAATATCACTAGGTTGTAATTTTATGGTGACTTTACGCGCTTCTACTCTCGAGAAATCAAGAATATCATTTAGCAAAATGAGAAGGTTATTACTGCTTATGCTAATATTGTTTAAATAGTTTTTTTGGAGTTCTGTTAATTCGGTATCTGCAAGTAAAGAGCTCATTCCAATTATGGCATTCATAGGAGTTCTAATTTCATGCGAAACCATAGCAATAAACTCAGATTTTCCTTTTAACCCTTCTTCCGCCTGTTTATTAGCTTTTAATAAATCTCTAGTTTGTTTAATTTTTTCTTTGTTTTGAGTCTGTAGTTCTAATGATTGTTTGTGTTTAACACGTGCTTGTCTTGCTAGTGCTATAGCGGCAATAAGAGTAATCACAAATAGTGAAAAAGTAACCAAAAAGTAGAATGTACTTTTTTCTTTTTCTTGTTCTCTAAGCTCACTAATTTCTATTAACTGTTCAATTGATTTTTTATCGTTTACAGAATTGTATTTTACTTGAAGTTCTTGAATTTTGTCATTTTGATTCATTTGTTCAATAGAATCTGCCATTATACCAGATATACGCAGATAATGGTAGGCCATTTCATAATCTTGTTGAACATAGGAAATTACAGAGAGAAGATTATACGCCTCTTCTAACAATTCTTCATTGGCTAACCCGGTGGTACTAACTGCTTGGTTTAGCCAAACTTGAGCTTTAAGGTTGTTTTTTGTTTCATAGGCAACTTTTCCTAGATCAAAATATATTTCTGATAATAAAAGCGGATGCTCCTTTTCTGATAGTTCGGTTAAAATTGCTTCTAAATGGGCTTCGGCCATTTTCCACTTTTCAAAATCCATAAGAAATTCGGCATATTCTTTTACGGTAAGTTTTAAATGGCCAAAATCATTAATTTCACTTGAGATATTCATCGAATTTCTGAAAGCATCTTCTGCTTCTTGATATTTATCAGAATTTCGGTAAACATTGGCCTCATGAAACCAAATTTCGGCTAGCTGAATTTGTTTGTTGAATTCAGTGGCAATTTTTTTAGCACGGTGCAGATACTCTAAGGCTTTGTCGTAATTCTGAAGACTAGCATAATTGTTTCCAATATTAATTAGGGTGGAGATTTGCTCCCATTTTGGAGCAAAGGCAATCTTTAAATCAAGAGCTCTATTTAAATATGCCAAAGCATCTTCATATTCTTTACTTTGGGAACTAACAATACTCATATTGTTTAGAGCCTTAGCCATATTAATACTATCGTTTTGAGATTTAGCTAAATTGAAGGATTTATTAAACTGAATTCTTGCCTGGTCTCTTTTTCGGGTAGTAAGAAAAGCTGCTCCTAAACTTCTTTCTAGGTTAATAAGAGCATTGGTGTCTTTTAATAATTGCGCAATGTCATAAGCTTGATAAAGATAATGAAAGCAAGAGTCATGCTTAGTATCTTGCAGGTATATTAAACCCAACCTGTAAAGTGAATTTAAATATACACTAGAGTCTTTTGAATCAATTGCATATTGTTTATAGGTTTTTGCAAGTTCTTTTGCTTCTTCAAAGGCTATATTAGATTTTGCAGTAATGGCATATTCAAATTTAACTTGAAGTTCTTTTGGTGTAAGGTCAGACGAATAAAATGATAGTGTATCGTAGGCCTTTTGCCCTATTGCATTATTCAAACCTAGCAGTTTGAAAAAAAGTAATCCAATTACTATATGTCTAAATACCTTCACGAAGCCAAATTTAGGGTTAATCAATATTCTTGTACCATTTTTTTTCTTTTTTTTGTGACATAAACTACAACTATTGAAGGATTCAAAAATTGCCAATCTCGAAGCCCAAAGGGTAAGTCTATTTCATAAAATACATCATTTAAGTGAGGAAGAATTAATGCATCAACCTCAAATTGGGAAATGGTCTATTTTGCAGATAATTACCCATATTGTTTTGAGCGAAGAAAGATCGGTAGAATATGTAAAGAAGAAAACCCAAGATCCAAGTACTCTTAAACCAACTAATTTGAAAACCTGGTTTTTGTGTAAAATTATGGGTATATACCTAGGGTTGAACTTAAAAGCAAAGGCTCCCAAGGTGGTTAATCCACAACCGGATGATGTTAGAAGCCTGCAAGAGTTAGAATCTAGATGGACAAAAGCGAGAATGGAATTAGAAAACCTAAGCAAATTATCGCCAGAGGTTTTAAGTAAAGGAATTTTCAAGCACCCCAAAGTAGGGTATATGAATTTTGACCAAATGTTGAATTTTTTCAGTTCTCATTACGGCCATCATTTAGCTCAAGTAAATGCTATTGTAGAAACGTCTGAACACTATTCAAAGGCATTAGCCTTATAATTTCTTAGCTTCTTCCCAATACAAATCCATTTCTGATAAAGTCATTTGATCTAAAGGTTTGTTCAAATCTTTGCTTTTTTGTTCTAAATAATTGAATCGTTTAATAAACTTTTTATTGGTTCTTTCTAAAGCGTCTTCAGGGTTTACTTTAACATGTCTGGCATAATTAATTAAAGAAAACAATACGTCTCCAAACTCATCTTCAATTTTATCGTGAGTTGCCCCTGATTTAACTTCAACTTCAAGTTCGTTCAACTCTTCCTTAACCTTATCCCATACTTGATGATCATGTTCCCAGTCAAAGCCAACTCCTCTTACTTTGTCTTGAATTCGATTCGCTTTTACCATGGCGGGTAAAGACTTTGGTACCCCTTGTAAAACTGTTTTTCTGCCTTTTTCTTTCAGCTTTATTTGTTCCCAGTTGCGCTTTACTTCGTCCTCGTCTTTTACCTTTACATCTCCATATATATGTGGGTGTCGTCTAACTAGTTTATCGCAAATTCCGTTTAACACATCGGTAATGTCAAACTCATT
>JBMYWA010000142.1:0-3078 GCA_049606935.1 Salibacteraceae bacterium | reverse complement strand
AAACTAGGCGAGTTACGGGTTCCAGGCCGATTAAAAACGCCATTTGTGGTGGCTTGATTATCAGCAAATGCTAATTCTGGTTTATGGCAAGTTGCACAACTTACCGAAGAGTCTCGCGATAAAAACGGGTCAAAAAACAGTTTTTTCCCTAGTTCCCAACGCTTATTAGTAAATTCGTTGTCCTCTGGAAAAACAATATCCGGAAATCCCTCAGGAATTTCCAGATATTGAACTGTGCTAGGAATTGGTTCGACATTATTGCACGATTGCAGCATAGACAAAATGCCTACACCAATAATCAGATATATAAACCAAGTCCGAGTATTCATTTTTCTTTATTGAAACGGGTCAGAATATTCTTGATTATTCAAAAACGTTTGATCCGTTAATGTTTTCAAAAATGCCACGAGATCTGCTTTATCCTGTGCATCTAACATTAAACCAGTATTTATAGTATTTGCCAAAGCTGGATCTAAGGTTGGCGACATTTCAAGACCGCTATTGTAATGATCAACCACTTCTTCTAAAGTAGTAAAACGACCATCATGCATGTATGGAGTAGTCAACTCAATATTACGTAATGAAGTTACTTTCATTTTTCCTTTATCTGCCGGACTCATGGTAACCTCTTCCCTACCAATATCTGTAATCATGGCATCCAAACCGTTATTCATATACTCATTATTAGAAAAATTGGTTGGAGAGTGGCAATGGGCACAATCAGCCCCTGAAGTAGCTGGGAAAAACTCATTGTACTCGGCAAAAAACAAAACTCGCCCTCGTTCTTCGCTATCTGTTAACGCTACATCACCTCGTAAGTATTGATCATATTTACTATCTACCGAAACAATACTATTCATAAACTGCTCTAATGCCAATGAAATTTTAAAGCTCGTGATTTCGGAACTTCCAAAAGCACGTATGAATTGATCTTTATAGTTTTGCTCTGCACTTAGTTTACTCACTACATTCTCTAAGGATTCATTCATTTCCAACTCGTCTTGAATTGGTAATATGGACTGGTCACGTAATAAATGTGCGCGGCCATCCCAAAAGAACTCATTTGTATTCCAAGCCATGTTAACTACAGCCATAGCCTGCCTTTTACCAGGCAAACCATCCACTCCAATAGACAAAGCATTTGAATCTGCAAAAGAGTGTTTTTGACGGTGACAAGAACCACATGACATCGTTCCATCTTTAGATAACATGGTTTCATAAAACAACATTCTACCCAACTTTACCCCTTGAACCGTTAGTTGATTATCGCTAGCTATTACAGGTGCTGGAAAATCCCCAATATTCAGTACGTACGGAGTTTCATCATGATTAACCGTTGTCATTTCTTCTGGTTCATCTTTACATGAGCCCATGGCTAATAGTCCGCATAATGCGAACAAACCAAATATTTTAAAATTCATCATGTTTAATTACTTTGTTATAACAACTCTTTGAGTAGAAACCACCTGACCATCAACCAGAATGTTAACTAAATACAAACCATTGCTTGAAATAGTTACCATTGATTTACTTGTATTAGTAAGTTGTTGTCTTTTAATAATTTGTCCGCGGACGTCCAATACCGCAACTTCTATTTCTCCACCTACATTATTGTCAGTATCAATATTGATTGTTCCTTTTGAAGGATTTGGATAAATACTAAACATACTTGCATTTAAATTATCATTTATTCCAGTTGGTGTACCGGTTCCGATAGCAAAAACATCCGTATTAAAATTTACAAGGGCCGTTGCTGAAATACCTGTTTCTCCATGAGATATTGGTCCAGAAGAAACACTAATTCCCTTTAAAGCCATTTCATAATTGGCATCAATATTTATATTGATTTCTGACCCGGTATTTACCCCCGTTGTTGTCAATGAAACATGGTCATAATTAGCATCTCCTAAAGCATGAATTTCGTAGGTGAGGTTCATGTTTGTACCTGACTTCCCTTCCATTGCTAAAAATCTATAACCTGCAGACCAACCCCAATGCATAGATGGAGATTTTGGTCCTAGAGGATGCACAACCGGATAACTAGCAGGGTCAAGGTGATTGTACGCCCCCTCTACTCCAATTCCAAATTCAATGGATTCTAAATTTGTAATATTGAAATTACCCAATAGTTCATTTACATTGGAAGATGCATCTACCAAAATCCAATAATCAGGAATTACCGTTTCTGTTCCTCCGTCATGAATTAATTTAATTTCAGCGATGTAATACTGTAAACGTGTTACTTGAAAATCCTGATTTATATTGTTAGTTGCCGTAGTATTAAACGCAAATGGTGTTGACCCTAACAAGTGGTTTATATTAAAATAGACATCGGTTTGTGCTTGTAGCCCAAATCCGATTATTACGAATAATCCTAGTATTAATTTTTTCATCTTAATTGGTTTTATTTAGTTTATTGTTTATTGATTTAACTTTTTTTCCTTTCAAGTCCATTCCGCAAACTGGACAGGGTACTTCCGTTGTATATGTTTTTTCACCCTCGCATTTCATTGGGCAATAGTATTCCGTAGTTTCATTTGCATCCGTCTCACTACAACTAGTAATTGACATTGAAAACAAACTAAAACATAAAAATAGCAGTAATAAATTTTGTTTCATTTTTATAAATTTAGTGTTGAACTACAATGTTTTGAGTGTAATATTCATTCTCATTAGATATCTTGATATTGTAAATACCATTCGCCCAATTTTGAGTGGATATATTCAAAGATTTGATTTGGCTAGATGACCTATACACCTCACTACCTGAAGCACGGATAATGGAAATCTCGTAATTTGTATTTAAATTGTCAGGCATAGAAATGGTGAAATAGTCTTTAGCTGGATTAGGGTAAACATTTACGTTTACTAATAATTCATTTTCTGAAATTCCTAATGGTGCTAGATTTACAACATTAACAGTATTTCCATCGTAGTCAACGTACCAAATTCTACCATCAGGACCAATTTTAACCCCCATAATTCCTTGAGCAGACGTATTTATTCGTTTGAGCTCAACAGAAGGGACAACTGAAATGTCGTAAATAATGATTTCTCCATTAGCGTAATCACTCACAA
>JBMYWA010000141.1:0-3096 GCA_049606935.1 Salibacteraceae bacterium | reverse complement strand
CTGGTAAAGAAGTTTCATCGGCAATCTCAGAATAACTCATTTCTTTAAAGTAACGGAGAGTAATCAACTCTCTATAAATATCCTTTAAGTCAGAAACATACTCTCTGATCGCCTCCAGTTTTTCATTTTGTATTAATTGCTCCGATGGGTTACGCAAATCTGATGCTACGTCCATTCCGATAGACTCACCATATTCATTTGTAACCCCATCTATTGAAACGGTCGATAATTTTCCTTTTCTTAAACTATCTATAGTATGATTAATACTTACCCTTTTTAACCAAGTACTAAATGCAAACTTGGGTTGATATTGATCTAACTGTTCAAAAGCTTTAGCCATGGCCTCCATCATAAGATCATTGGCTGTTTCTTCGTTTCTTACAAGTTTATGAATTTCAAAAAAGATACTTTTTGAATAAAGATTCATTAATTGCTCAAAAGCACGCTGGTCACCGTTTTTAGCTTTCAAGATTAATTCATAATCTCTTTTTGCTTTAACTGTTAACATAATTCTAGTTTTTGAATTTATAAGCGTACTTTTTAAACCATATAAGCAATTTAAATGATCGGAGAGTTTATTCTCTTCCGTTTACGAAACAAAGGTAGTTAGATCCAACGGCTGCGCTGATCCTCTTTAACAATATTTAAGAAGGTAACCCAAGGGTAAAAAAGCATTAATAAGGGTTCCAAAATTATGCTCCAAGGCAGTAAATCCAATACTTCTAGTCGTTTCATATTAAAACCCATTACAATTCCTTGTAACAAAACCTTAACACCAAAGAAACCCAATACAATGGGAGTTTCGAAACCTCGTATTAGTAAAATCAAAAACGAGATATTCAAAATATACTGAGCTATTGGCATGATTAAGAGCAAAACCTGGTGGTATCCTTTATACTTTGGAGCCGTAGTTAAATGTCTACGTTTTTGAAACTCCCATTTTGCATACTTCTGTTTTGCAACACTATATACATATGCATCTGGATGAAGCTCTATACCTGTATTCTTTCGGTCAGAAACTTCATTCACAAACAAATCATCATCTCCACTAACTACATTTAAATGTGACGTAAAACCTTTTGCATCAAAATACAAATAGGAGTGATACGCCATATTGCGCCCAACACCCATATACGGAACTCCCCATAGTGCAAACGATAAATATTGAGTGGCAATTTTGTAGGTATCAAAACGGATAAGTTTGTTTAACAAGCCTTTAGTTTTTTTATACGGACCATATCCTAAAACTACACGTTTTTGCATAAGCTTCTCTGCCATATGTTTCAACCAGTTTTCAGAATTTGGATAACAGTCGGCATCAATAAAAACTACTCCTGGGTATTTTGCAGCCTTAATTCCCATGGTTACCGCAAACTTCTTTCCGCCTTCAAAATCACCACTTTCCACAAGTTTGCTGGTTTTGAAATTTCTATATTTCTCCGAATATTCTCGCAATACATCCACAGTATCATCCAAGCTACAATCATCTACCACAATTACCTCATAGGTTATACCTTTTTGATTCATTACTAATGGCAGATGCTTACGTAGCATTTCAGCATCATCTCTAGATGCAATTACCACCGAAACAGGATCTGGCTCCATTGGTTTACTATTTTCCTTGTAAAAAAGAAGTCTTCCAAATACCACGATTTGAAAAAACAAGAACACCAACATAGCAACTACAAACAACCATAAAATAATGGCATTCAACCCATTAAGATGGAAGTCGAATAATTGAATTATATAGCTAATCTCGTACAATTTATTTTAACATTAATTACTCATCAAAAATAATCGGCAGATAGAGCGCAAACCTACTCTTAAACTATCTTTGCCATCAACTTTTCAACAAAGTAAAATACATTCTCTTGTAATGTGAAAGTATAAAAATATGAAGTTTAATATTCTAAAATCGGACTCTGCTACAAAAGCTAGAGCTGGTGTTATTACTACAGATCATGGGGAAATTCAAACACCCATTTTCATGCCCGTAGGAACAGCAGGAACCGTAAAATCTGTTCATCAAAGAGAGCTTAAAGAAGATATTAAAGCTCAAATTATTTTAGGTAACACCTATCATCTTTATCTAAGACCAGGTTTAGACACCATAAAAAAAGCGGGTGGACTTCATAAGTTCATTAACTGGGATAAACCTATTTTAACAGATTCTGGAGGGTATCAAGTTTATTCATTGGCCGGAAGAAATAAAATTAAGGAGGAAGGCGTCAAATTTGCCTCTCATATTGATGGGTCAAAACACCTTTTTACCCCTGAAAACGTAATGGATACCCAAAGAGTTATCGGAGCAGATATTATTATGGCTTTTGATGAATGTACTCCTTATCCTTGCGATTATCATTATGCCAAGAACTCTTTACAAATGACACACCGTTGGTTGGATAGATGCATAAATAGATTCAATGAAACAGAAGGTATTTACGGTCATAACCAAGCACTTTTTCCAATAGTTCAAGGCAGTACTTATAAAGATTTAAGAATTCAATCTGCCGAATATATTGCGTCAAAAAATGCTTTTGGTAATGCTATTGGAGGATTATCGGTAGGAGAACCTCACGAAGATATGTACGCTATGACCGAAGTGGTTTGCGACATTCTTCCTAAAGACAAACCTCGCTACCTAATGGGAGTAGGTACTCCTGAAAACCTTTTAGAGTCCATCGCTCTCGGTGTTGATATGTTTGATTGTGTTATGCCTACTAGAAACGCAAGAAACGGTCAATTATTTACATCAGAAGGAATCATTAATATTAAAAATAAAAAATGGGAAAATGACTTTTCTCCTCTGGATCCAAATGGAACAACATATGTAGATTCGTATTACAGCAAGGCCTATTTGAGACATTTAATTCATTCTAAAGAAATTCTTGCCGCCCAAATAGCCTCTATCCATAACTTAGGATTTTATTTATGGTTAGTTGGTCAAGCTAGAGAACATATTATTAATGGTACTTTTGACACATGGAAACCAATGATGGTTAAAAAAGTAACACAGAGACTGTAACTTGAAAAAACTAGACTTATATATAATAAAGAAGTTTCTCACCACCTTCTTCTTTATTCTTGGAATAATGA
>JBMYWA010000140.1:0-3170 GCA_049606935.1 Salibacteraceae bacterium | reverse complement strand
TTAATCCACTACTTTTCCAAAGGGAGTAAGTGCTAACCCAGCCAATTTAAAATGTTGTTTGCCAAATGGAATACCAATAATGGTAATGCAAAAAAGAATTCCAAAAACCAAGTGAGATAAGGCAATCCAAATTCCTCCAGTAATTATCCAGAATACATTCATAAACACAGATAAGCATCCAGAAGAGGTTTCTGATTCTCTGATTTTTGTACCAAATGGCCACAAAGCTACCAAAGCCAGTTTCATGGTTTGAATACCAAAAGGGATACCTATTATGGTTACTATTAAAACTAAACTTGCAACAAAGTATTCCAGGGCAATAAAAAGGCCTCCAAATACAACCCAAATGAGGTTTCCAATAGTTTTCATTACTGCAGCTATTCTTTTTTTAGATTCACTCCACCTACTTTCATGGAGTAATCAAAATTAAAATTGTTTTTCAAATGAAAATTTGCATCTACTTCGTTAGTTGATTCTTGGTTGACTTCTGGAATTACTAATAAAACGACTAATTTATCTTTACCTGTTTTTAATTTTGAGTTTAATTCATTGGTTAATTTTCCCTGAATTTCAAACCCATAATTAGTGGGCTGAATAGTCACGTTTTTAAGTTCTTGATTATTAAATATGGCATTAATTTTTTTGTTTGAAATGGAGATTACAATATGAAGTGGCCCAATTTCTTTATCGAATTCTTGATTTAAGAAATTCCCTGTTCCAGCCCATTTCCCAATTAAAAATGGGTGCTCTGAAATCACCTGTTCATTTGGTTTTATAGAATTTGAGCAACTTAAAAATACAAGTGCCATCAAAACGAGTGTAAATGCTTTCATAAACTTTTTTTACAAATAAAATGAATGACGAATCAGGCCAGACTAATGGTTTTCCGTGATAAATCTTAAAAAGTGTAAACCATAAAAAAGGAGTCGCTTTTGTATAGCGACTCCTTCAAGCAGTGCATTTAAAACAACTTTAGTTCTGCGAGAACGATGTTGCCAGCTTTTGTTGTACATCTTTAGGTACCGGAGCATAATTCAAAAACTCACTATTAAAGCTTGCCATTCCGTGAGTAATAGAGCGTAATTTGGTAGAGTATTTATTCATTTCTGCCAATGGAATATTTGCTTGAATGGCTTGATTTCTTCCTTTAGATTCGATTCCCATAATAATGGCTCGTCTAGTTTGTAAATCGGTCATTACATCACCTACTACATCCTCTGGGGCTAAAACTTCTACTTTATAAATAGGCTCTAAAATTTTTGGTTCGGCCTTGGTAAAAGCTTCTGAAAAAGCGTGTGAACCCGCTAATTTAAATGAAATTTCATTTGAATCTACGGTGTGCATTTTACCATCATAAACCACTACTCTCACATCTCTTACATAAGAACCTGTAATGGGGCCTTCTTCCATTTTCATCATTATTCCTTTTAAAATGGCAGGTAAAAATCTTTGATCAATGGCTCCTCCTACAATAGAGCTGACAAAGTGCAATTTTCCACCCCATGGTAATTGAACGTATTCCTGACTTCTAACGGGGTGCTTTGTTGGGGCATCCATTCCTTCGTGCCATGGTTCAATATCCATATGAACTTCTGCAAATTGACCAGAACCACCCGATTGCTTTTTATGCTTATAATAGGCGTTAGCTGGCTTTTGAATGGTTTCTCTATATGGAATTTTGGGGTCTTCAAAACTAATATCCATTCCATACTCATGTTCCATGGTGTACTTGATGACTGATAAATGTAGTTCTCCTTGGCAATGAATAAGAAGTTGTTTTAACTCTTTTGATTGCTCATAAGTAACCGTTGGGTCTTCTTGTGAAATTTTCTTTAATACTTCACCAATTTTTTCATCATCCTTACGGGTGTTTGCCACAACTGCAGTGGAGATTCTGGACCCCGGGAACGTAATAGGTTTTAATCCTACATTATCATTCTTTGAACTAAGCGTGTGATTGGTATCCGTATTTTTTAATTTTAAGGTTGCCCCAATATCACCAACCACTAATTTCTCTATTGGATTACGTTCATGACCATCCATAATAAACAACTGACTTAAATGTTCGTTTTCACCGGTTGTATGATTTACTAAATGATCGCCTTGTGAAATGGATCCGGAAATAACTTTAAAGAATGAAAGTTTACCCAAATTGGGTTCGTTAATAGTTTTGAACACAAATAATACCGGAGGGCCATCCAATTTATAGGCAATTTCATGGTCGTCATCGGTAATTTCAGGATGCATATCAACAGCCGATGGAGCAACATTATCAATAAAGCCCATTAAACGACCTGAACCCATGTCTTTTTTGGCAGATAGACAGAACACAGGAAATACATCATGGTTTCGCATACCCAGTTTTAATCCTTCGCGCAGCTCATCTTCGGTGAGGTTTCCTTTTTCAAAATAAAGCTCCATAAGGGCCTCATCGTTTTCTGCGGCTTTTTCTACCAATTCATTATGAAGTTTGTTGGCTTTTTCTAACTCACCATCTGGAATTGGTAGTTTTTCTGGTTTTCCACCCTCTGGTCCGAATTTGTAGAGTTTCATTTTCAATAAATCTATGATTTGATTGAAACCTTCTCCTTCGTTTACCGGGTATTGCATTTGAGTAACAGCGCTTCCGTAATGGTCTTTTAATGAGGCTAAAGACATTTCAAAATCAGACTTTTCATGATCTACCTGGTTAATAGCAAAAATTAACGGTTTATTGTAATGGTCTACTTGATTCCAAATAAGATCCGTTCCTACCTCTGCACCATACTGAGCATTAATAAGCATTAAGCTGGTATTCGCTACACGAATAGAAGAAACTACCTCACCAACAAAATCATCTAATCCGGGGGTGTCGATAATGTTGATTTTGTAATTTCTCCATTCGGTATGTAGTAAGGTAGCGTAAACAGAACTTTGACGTTCTTTTTCAATATCATGATAATCAGAAACGGTGTTTTTATCTTCAACAGTTCCTCTTCGGTTAATCAATCCCGCTTCAAAAAGCATGGTTTCGGCAAGAGTGGTCTTGCCTGATTTCGAGCTGCCAAGCAGAACTAGGTTTTTAATGTGTTTTTCATCAAATACTTTCATGACGATGTGTTTTAAGTTTATGTATGCGAGATATTTAAATATCTCGTGTTGCTAAAATTTGAACTATAAACTTAGAAACT
>JBMYWA010000139.1:0-3273 GCA_049606935.1 Salibacteraceae bacterium | reverse complement strand
ACGTGACCAGGAGTATCAATAATGTTAATCTTATATTCTTCTGTTTCAGGAATTGGTTTCGCCTGAACAGTTGGGTATTTCCAAGATGTAGTTGTTGCAGCAGAAGTAATTGTAATACCTCTTTCTTGCTCTTGCTCCATCCAGTCCATTGTTGCAGCACCATCATGTACTTCACCAATTTTATGACTTAACCCTGTATAGTAAAGGATACGTTCAGTTGTTGTGGTTTTACCCGCATCAACGTGAGCCATAATCCCAATATTTCTTGTGTATTTAAGATCTCTTGCAGCCATCTCTTAAAATCTAAAGTGAGAGAATGCTTTATTAGCCTCAGCCATACGATGCGTGTCTTCTTTCTTTTTGAAAGCTCCACCTTCTTCGTTTGCAGCTGCTAAAATCTCATCAGCAAGTTTACGGCCCATAGATTTTCCATTACGCTTTCTAGCGAAACTGATCATCCATTTCATTGCCATTGAATCTTTTCTTTCCTTACGAACTGGTTGAGGTATCTGGAATGTAGCTCCACCAACTCTTCTAGACTTTACTTCCACTCCTGGAGTAACGTTTACAAGTGCTTTGTGGAAAGTTGCTAGTGCTCCTTCTTCCTCAGCCTTTTCGGCCACCATATCCATCGCTTCATAAAAAACGCGATACGCAGTACTCTTTTTTCCGCTTAACATGAGGTTATTTACAAACTTCGCCACCACTTTGTCTCCAAATTTTGGGTCGGGAGTCAGTATCCTCTCTTTAGCTCTACCTTTTCTCATAGTTCTTTAATTTCGAAGAATTATTTCTTCTTAGGTCTTTTTGTTCCGTATTTTGAACGTCTTTGCGTACGTCCTTCTACCCCAGCAGTATCAAGTGCACCACGAACGATGTGGTAACGAACACCAGGTAAATCTTTAACTCTACCACCCTTTACAAGCACAATTGAGTGCTCTTGTAAATTGTGACCTTCGCCTCCGATATAAGCATTAACCTCGTTTCCGTTGGTTAATCTTACCCTAGCTACTTTTCTCATTGCTGAATTAGGTTTCTTTGGAGTTGTTGTGTAAACCCTCACACAAACACCTCTACGCTGAGGACAACTGTTAAGTGCAGCAGACTTACTTTGCTTTACTTTCTTCGAGCGTCCTTTTCTAACTAATTGCTGAATAGTTGGCATATATTACTATCAAATGTTGTTTTACTATAATTCAGTCCCTTTTAAGGGGCTGCAAATGTACTCGATTAATTCAATAAAACAACATGTCCAATAAATTTTTATTCAATTAATTGACAATAACTTATAAAAACTCACACCCTGTTGTCAATTTCTTTTTGAAAACGAACGCAAATGCAACACCAAAGGTTACTTTAGGCAGTATACATTTGCAGTATGGAATTTTTAAATGAACTAAATGATGCCCAAAGAGAGGCAGTAATTAACACGGAAGGGCCCTCAATGATAATTGCTGGCGCGGGTTCGGGAAAGACACGCGTTCTTACCTATAGAATTGCTGCTCTTTTAGAAAAAGGTATTGCTCCTTATAATATATTGTCTCTTACCTTTACTAATAAGGCTGCTCGTGAAATGAAAGAGCGTATTGGTTCATTGGTTGGAGAATCAAAAGCAAAGAGCTTATGGATGGGTACCTTTCACTCTGTTTTTGCACGTATTTTAAGATCTGAATCTGAAAAGTTAGGTTATCCTAGCAACTTTACCATTTATGATACAGATGACGCTAAAAAACTAATCAAGTCCATTGTAAAAGAACGCGGTTTAGATGATAAGGTATATAAACCTAATGTGGTTCTTAATAGAATCTCAGGTGCGAAAAACAATTTGCTTACTCCCGCTGCCTATTTGGGTAATTTGAACATTACTAAAGAGGACATGCAATCGAAAAAACCTGAACTTGGAAATATTTACAAAATCTATAATGAACGATTATTTAAATCGGGGGCAATGGATTTTGATGATCTCCTTTTTAATATGAATATTTTGCTCCGGGATTTTCCGGAGGTATTACATAAATACCAAGATCGTTTTAGATACATATTAGTAGATGAGTACCAGGATACCAACTTTTCACAGTATGTTATTGTAAAAGCACTAGCCGATAGATTCCAAAACATTAGTGTAGTAGGTGATGATGCCCAGAGTATTTACGCTTTCCGTGGAGCAAGTATTCAAAACATATTGAATTTCAAGCGTGACTATGCAGATGCTAAAACTTTTAAGCTAGAGCAAAACTACCGCTCTACCCAACACATTGTAAAAGCGGCCAACAGTTTAATTGAAAACAATCAAGATCAAATCAAGAAAAAGGTTTGGACCAGTAATGATGAAGGCGGTAAAATTACGGTAATGGGTGCCATGAGCGATTCGGAAGAAGCACTTGGAATAGCTCATTCCATTTTTCATAAGAAAAACACCCACCAACTTCAAAATTCAGAGTTTGCCATACTATATAGAACAAACGCTCAATCCAGAGGATTGGAAGATGCGCTAAGAAAGCTAAATATTAAGTACCGTATTTATGGCGGTCTTTCTTTTTACCAGCGTAAAGAAATTAAAGATTTTTTGGCATACTGCCGATTGGTTTTCAATCCAAAAGATGCAGAAGCATTAAAACGTATAATCAATTACCCTACTCGTGGTATTGGCAAAACTACCATGGATAGAATTGAATTATTCGCTGCAGAAAATAATTTAAACCTATGGGATCTTATTCAAAACTTGCATAATGTTCCAATTCAAATTCACGCTGGAGCAAAAAACAAAATTGCGGGTTTTGTAGAAATGATTAAAAGTTTTAAAAATGTGGCAGATACGCAAGATGCATATGAAGCAGGAAAAATCATTGCATCTAGTTCTGGAATTCTAAAGGAATTACATAACGACAAAACACCAGAGGGAATTGGCAAACATGATAACCTTCAGGAAATTTTAAACTCCTTAAAAGAGTTTACTGAAAATCCAGAAGACATGGCTCCTACCCTAGCTAACTTTATTCAAGATATTCCTTTACTTACGGATAAGGATACCGATAAAGATGAAGATGATGACAAGGTAACCTTAATGACCATTCACGCCTCCAAAGGATTGGAATACGGACATGTATATGTTGCTGGACTAGAAGAAAACCTGTTTCCTTCTCAACTATCTGTAGGATCTAGAGCCGAATTGGAAGAAGAACGTAGACTATTTTATGTAGCTATTACTAGAGCCGAATCTTCATTAACTATTTCGTACGCCAATATGCGTTACAAATGGGGAGACCTTATTAG
>JBMYWA010000138.1:0-3390 GCA_049606935.1 Salibacteraceae bacterium | reverse complement strand
CCAATAGTGGAATGATTCAAATGGAGGAAGACCAACTAATCTTCTCTGATGAACATGCACAAACCCTTGAAAAACATGTAGCCCTTCTTCTGGATGGAAAACTAGAAATTACTCCGAAAACCAATGAACACCTACTCTACCTGCAGATAAAACGAGCAGGTGAATTATTCTACTATTTTGAAAGTGTTCCTTCCATCACCCATATAAAAGGATATGCTGGGCCCATAAATATTGGCGTATTAGTAAATCAAAACGGTGAAATTGAAAAGCTTCAGCATGTAAGCTCAAAAGAAACGGAGAGTTACTTGCACAAAATTCAAAAAGCAGGGTATTACAATTCCTTTATTGAAATGCCCATTGAAAATACGCATTACATTGATGCCGTTTCGGGTGCTACGCTAACCACGGTTTCTATTGCTCAAACTGCTTCAGAAATTACGCAACTATTAGGCAATGAGTTTTCGGAAACTTTAGATGAAGATGTGTTGATTTCTTCATTTGAGGTAACGGCTTCCAATACCCTCACTTGGATTATTCATATCACGCTAATTGCCCTACTTTTTACCTACGGCATTCAAAAGAAATACAAGAAGAGTAAAAGAGATATTAGAAGACTCAGTGTGGTGAGCGTACTTTACATAGGGTTCTTTATGAACAGCTCATTTACTTACGTTAGTTTTATTCACCCATTCTTAGGAACCGCATTATCACCATTAATTGCATTTTACGCCCTTTTTAGCTTGCTAGGCGCAATTTGGGGTCATAATATATATTGTTCCTTCGTTTGTCCGTTTGGACATGCTCAGCGCCTTGCTTTACAAGCATCCAATAAAAGATTTACAGCCAAATTCTTTTTAAGTAACAAATGGGTAGGGCATATTAGAAATGCTTTAGCCCTAATACTGGTGGTAGGAATACTACTAGGAATAAGATCTTGGGGAAGTTTTGAAGTATTCCCAGATTTGTTCGGGCTGGAATTTAATTCAATGTGGTTTGGAATTTCTATTCTTATTATTCTGGTTAACTTACGTTACCCATTTATTTGGTGTCGTATTGCATGTCCTACCGGTGCGGTATTGGATGGGATTAGTAAGGGATGTAAATAGTTATTTCATAAATTCATAGACCACTCCAAGACTGAAAATTCCTGCAAATTCCCATGTATAATTCCCCCCTAGTCGATCATCATGTCCAATAACGGAGTACCCTCCAAAACCTACTCGTTGTCTCAAGTGCAATTTATTAAACAAGTTTACCCTAAAACCCGCACCGATGTAATTTTCTATCCATAAAAAAGGCCCGAAATTTTCGACCACATTAACATAAAGGATCTGTTGATCAGCCCCCCCAGAAATACTTGTATCCATGCTATGAGGTAAATACATACTACTTCTAGTGGTGGAATACTTAGCCTGAATATCTACAAAAATAAAAGGCCTGATATGTTCTAATTGATCAAAAATATATCGATTATAAAATAACTCCACATTTAAATGATGGATGGATTTTGTGGCGAACAACCTTTGATAGTAGATCTGATTTTGATCGTCTGATTGCTTGATGGAATTTAAGTTATAGCCCAATCCCGCTCCAAATTCATGGTTCCCTTTCAAAAAGGAATAAGTAGCAGTAATATTTTTTCCTGCTCCTGTAAGGTTACCTCCCAATTCTAACAATTGAGAATAACAATTTGTACCAATTAGCACAAAAATAATACTAGCAAATTTCTTCATAAAAAAACATTTACAAAAAAGGATGAGCTAATAAGCTCACCCTTTGATTTAGATTTAAATATAAACTTTCCAAAGCCTAAAGGGGGCCTTCCATGAACTATTCCAATGAGCCCAATCCCAATCAAGCCATTGAAATCTAGTATAATGAATATTAGCAGTTGAGGGAATCCACGTGTACCACTCGCTTGAATACTTCATATTTCCAGTTAAAGAAACACTTGTTCCATTTGCACTACAAGTACCTATTCCTTTTTGTGAATGATTCCAATCACGCTCAAAGGTGTTCCAAAAAACAACATTAACACCATTTTGAACGACATTAGGCGTCCAAGGATTTGACCATGGCTGATAATTTCCTGCATGAAACGCCCACTTGTATTGCGTATGTGTAATTTGATTTTTATGAATTTCCCCTATCAATTGTGCATTATTAGATTTATACTGAGAACCAGAAATCCCATTATATATCCAATGCTTCTGTCCGTTTGGCTTAATATTTACAGTAGTTACGGCAAATTCGGACTTACCATATTTTTCATAACGATAAGCCACACTTTTAATACCATACTCACGAGAAGAAAAAGACATATTACCCGAAACAGACCCAGCTGAGCCAGTACTTCTAGAGCTATTTAAGGCTTCAAAATTTTTGTCTTCAGCCGTTTCCAAAGTGGTTACAGAATTGTCCAATAAAAAAATCGGGTTTTTAGTAGAAATTACCGTTTCCTCATCAATAATTATTTCAGAAACCTCCTCAGAAATCGCATCTTCAAAAAACCAAATAATAATATTATCATCAATACTCTCATCCTCTCCCGGATCCACTTCAACATTCGGTGAAATTAAGGGTTGTAGGTTTCCATCTAAATTCTCCAAATTCGCCACAAAAATTGCAGGAAAATACACTTCCAATTCAGAAGTCACAGGATAATCCGGATTTGGGGCAACTGGTGCATGAGTCATATTTTCATTTATGAACTCTAACGATAAATCATACTGCTCCAATTTAGTATCAATAATTTCATAAAATTCTGGTGCAACAATTTGTAAATCCATTAGATTAGCACATTGAGTTTCTGATTTTTGGGCTAATTCAATAATTACACTATTAAAATGTGGATTCTTAATTAAATCCCTAGTAGCTAGACTAAGCTTATGCAGATATTGGCTAATTTTCTCATCGTCACTATCAAAAGGATTCAATAACAAACTTTCAATGGGTGTAATAGAGCTCCTGTTACTAGAACTAGGATATTCATATTTGGTAAGTGGGATTCTATCAAGACTATAAGAAATCTCATTTCGTGATTTGGACTCAATGGATTCTTCTATGGGTTTTTCACAACCTACAAGGACCACCATCCCCGAAAAAAAGGTCAATAATAATTTGTTTTTCAACATAAGTTAAATTATAAAAGGTTGTCTACTCTTTTGGCTTTTCGACTAACGCCAAACAATTTGGGTTCTTGCAAGAATTAATGTTCATTGCAAATGAACAAACAAACAAACAAATAAACAAACATTTTAACCTAAAAAGAACTAGATATAATTGCCCGTTTTTTAATTTTCCTGAATTCCACATTGTATGGTGTCTCGATTCTTATTAATCTAGTAAACAACTTACCCTTTTTATTTGGTGGCAAATTGCTTGTCCTAC
>JBMYWA010000137.1:0-3567 GCA_049606935.1 Salibacteraceae bacterium | reverse complement strand
TGGGTAATGGAATTGCTCACACATTTGCACAGTTTGGTTATAAAGTATCGTTAATCGACATTTCTCAGGATTCATTAGATAGAGCAATAGCCACTATCACAAAGAATCTAGACCGAATGGTTAAGAAAGAAAGAATTTCTGAAGACGACAAAGCCGCTACTCTAGCTAATTTAACTACTTACACAGATATGAAAGCAGGTGTAGATGGTATTGGATTGGTGGTAGAAGCAGCAACCGAAAATGTTGATTTGAAGTTAAATATTTTCAAACAATTGGATGAGCTTTGTGCACCTGAAGTTATTCTTGCATCCAACACCTCCTCTATTTCTATTACTCAAATTGCAGCTGTTACTTCTCGTCCAGAAAAAGTAATTGGAATGCACTTTATGAATCCAGTACCGGTAATGAAATTGGTGGAGATTATTCGTGGTTACCAAACTACCGATGAGGTTACAGAAACCATTATGGATTTATCTAAAAAATTAAAGAAATCACCCACAGAGGTAAATGATTTCCCGGGGTTTGTAGCTAACCGTATTTTAATGCCAATGATCAACGAAGCAATTATTACCTTACACGAAGGAGTTGCTGGTGTGGAAGAAATTGATACCGTAATGAAATTAGGAATGGCGCACCCAATGGGTCCATTACAATTAGCTGATTTTATTGGACTGGATGTTTGTCTTTCTATTCTTAGAGTAATGCACGATGGTTTTGGAAATCCAAAATATGCTCCATGTCCATTATTAGTAAATATGGTAACTGCAGGTCATTTAGGAGCTAAATCTGGTAATGGTTTCTATAACCATACTCATGGTACGAAAGAATGGATTGTGGCAGATACATTTAAGAAATAATATAGTTTTATATCAAACATTTTAAAAGCCGCTAAATTCTGTTTAGCGGCTTTATAGTTCATACGCTTTAATTAAGATTAAATGGCGCACGTAATACCATTTAGAGCCATTAGGCCGCATAGAAACAGAGTAAGTTTGGTAGGATCAAGATCTTACATTAATTACTCCAAAAAAGATTTCAAAGAAAAACTGGCCGCAAACCCTTACACTTTTCTTCATGTTATTACCCCTACTTACGGTTTAAACGATCATGGTGATTTAACCATGCAAGAGCGCTATAAGGAAGTAAGAACTCGATATGAATCGTTTAAAGAAGATGGTATTTTTATTAGAGATGAGAAACCGCAATTCTATGTTTACCAACAAATTAAAAGTAACGGACAATCATTTACTGGAGTAATTGCCGGAGTAAGTATTGAAGATTTTAACGAAGGTCATGTAAAGAAGCATGAAAATACACTTACTAAAAGAGAAGCCATTTTTGCCAATTACCTTCGGGCAACAAAAATCAATGCCGAACCCGTACTTCTCACCTATAAGCATCAGGATGTGGTTGATGAAGTTTTAAATCGTTATAGCCAATTGCGGCCAGAATACGAGTTTTCTACCACGGATAGAACTATTCATAACCTATGGTTGATCTCAGAAGAGGAAGACTTAAAATTGATGTCGGAGGCTTTCAGCAAAGTACCAGACATGTACATAGCTGACGGCCACCATAGATGTGCCTCTTCTGCCCGTTTATCGGCCGATTTAGGGGCGTATTACGGAGGTGAATTTGGGCAGGCTTATGATTATTTTATGGCGTATTTAATTTCTGATCATCAATTAAATATTCTCCCTTTTAATCGTTGTGTTTCGGGCTTAAACGGACTAACAAGCGAGCAGCTGTTAGAAAAATTAGAAGGTTCTTACCAAATTGAGAAATTACCAAAAAAATCAAAACCTAAACAAAAACATCATATTCACATGTTTTTAGATGGTGCCTGGTATAAGCTCATTTTAAATAGTGATTTAATTGACCCAAACGACACCATTTCGCAATTAGACAGTCACCAATTATCAGAAACTATCCTAACCCCTATCTTAGGTATAGAGGACATTAAAACCGATAATAGGATGCATTTCTACTCGGGCGACAAAGGGTTAAAAGGAATGGAGAAAATGGTAAAAAAAGGGGTTGCTGATGTGGCATTTGCACTTTACCCTGTTGAAGTAGACCAATTAATTGATATTTCAGATCAAGGGTTGATTATGCCTCCAAAAAGTACATGGATTGAACCCAAATTAAGAAGTGGATTAACCATTTATTCTATTTTTGATCATTAAACTATCAAATTATGAGTATTGCAGATAATTTATCCAAAATAACATCCTCTATTCCTACAGATGTTCAATTAGTTGCAGTATCAAAAACTAAACCCGTAGAAGCCATAGAAGAAGCCTATGCTGCGGGTATCCGTGTTTTTGGAGAAAACAAAGCGCAAGAAATGCGCGATAAGGAAGCGGTATTACCCAAAGACATTCAATGGCACATGATTGGTAGAATGCAGACCAATAAAGTCAAATACATCGCTCCTTACGTTACCCTTATTCACTCTATTGATAGTGAAAGGCTTATAGCTGAAGTAGACAAACAAGCAAAGAAAAATAACCGTGTAATTGATGTACTCATACAAGTTCACATTGCCAGGGAAGATTCTAAAACAGGGTTTGGTTTTGCGGATGCCTTTGAAATCATGAAAGAAAAACAATACGAATCCTATCCCAACGTGAACGTTCGAGGTTTTATGGGCATGGGTACAAACACCAGCATCCAATCTGTTGTAGAAGAAGAATTTGGAAAACTACATAGCCTTTTTGAAAAATGTAAGGCATTTAAATCCGACTTTAATATCCTATCGATGGGAATGAGTGGAGATTATGATATTGCCATAAAAAATGGTTCTAACATGATACGTGTAGGTTCTTCCATTTTTGGTGCAAGAGATTATTCTAACAAATAAACCCTTATGAATTACCAAGCCATTTGTGAAAGCTCCATTTCGATTATTAAAGAAACCGGAAAGTACATACTATCTCAACGCAAAGGTTTTACAGAAGACGCTGTAGAAACAAAAAGTTTAAATAGCTTGGTAAGTTTTGTAGATAAAACTGCTGAGATACAATTAGTGAAACAATTAGGAGAGCTGATTCCTGAGGCAGGATTTATTGCGGAAGAAGGCACTTCTACTAAAATTGGAAAGGAATACAATTGGGTAATTGACCCCTTAGATGGGACCACCAATTTTATTCACGGCATTCCACTATACTCTATTTCGGTGGCGCTCACCAAAAACGGTTTTCCGGTTATAGGAATAGTTTATGAAATTAATTTAGACGAATGTTTTTATGCCTGGAAAGATTCGAAAGCGTATTTGAATGGCTCTGAAATTTCGGTTACGAAAACTTCAAAAATGAGCGATACTCTTTTGGCTACTGGATTTCCTTACCACGATTTTGATAAAATGGATGGTTTCCTAAAATCTTTACGTTATTTCATGGAACACACCCGCGGACTTAGACGATTGGGTTCAGCAGCAGTCGATTTGGCTTACGTAGCCTGCGGCCGAGTGGATGGATTTTACGAATACGGTTTAAATCCTTGGGACGTGGTAGCAGGCGCTTTTATTGTAGAACAAGCAGGCGGAAAATCAGGTTTTTTTACCGA
>JBMYWA010000136.1:0-3640 GCA_049606935.1 Salibacteraceae bacterium | reverse complement strand
TGCTCAAAAAACAGTTTATGTAACCGTAAACCCAAATCCAATAATTACTCCATATCCAGTTTATATAATTGGAAATCCCATACTCTGTCCTGGTGATGTAGCAACTTTACAAGGTTCTGGGGCTCCAAATTATGAATGGTTTGGACCTGGAGTGTTTGGTATGACAGATAGTATAGTTTCTATTTCTTCACCTGGTAATTACACCGTAAAATCAACCACATCAGACACTAACCAGTATGGTTGTATAGGAACATATAGGGTATCCAACACTATTCAAATAAATAATAAAGTTCAACCAACCATTTCAGCATCTCCACTAGTTATTTGCCCTGGTGCAACCGTAGATATTACAAGTAGTAGTTTTTCCGGTAATGAATGGGAAGGTCCTAACGGACCAATTATTGGCGCAGGAACCATTACGGTATCTGACCCTGGTGATTATTTTACAGTTGTAAATGATGCAGATAGTTGTGGTTTGGTTTCTAATACGGTGACTATTCAGCAATATGCCACACCTACCTTAGTGGCTTATGGAGATACTACCATTTGCCCTGGAGCGACCACCATTATTGGAGTGCAATCAAGTCCGGGTAGTACTATTTCTTGGAACCCTCCTTTAATGGGTAGCTCACCTGTACAAGCAGTTTCTAATCCTGGAGTTTATACGTGTTCTATTGTTTCTTGTGGAATTACTACCCAGGCATCAATAACCATTCATTTAGGTAATCCGTTGGCTATTATTAACCCAACAGGGGTTTTATGTAAAGACTCTAGTGTAGTACTTCAAGGTCCTGCTGGAATGGCCAGTTATAGTTGGCTGCCAAATAACGATTCTACCCAAAATATTACTGTGGATTCTGTGGGCACATATACTTTAACTATTGTAGATGCAAATGGCTGTGCGGGCACGTCACTCCCGTTTAGTGTTTCTGAATTTGAGCCTAATACGGCCTTAACAAATTCGGTGTTTGGCTTTTGTTATGGAGACTCTATTACCCTTCAGGCTGATACCAGCTTAACTTCCTATTTGTGGACACCTAACGGAGAAACCACATCTAGTATTACCGTGTTTGATTCAGGTAGTTACGCTTTGCGTGTGGTTGATTCAAATGGTTGTGTTGCGCAAGGAAATCCATTTTTTGTAAGCCAGTCTGATGTTAAAGTAGAGGTGTTGGTAAACGGTGATAGTTTGTTTTGCGAAGGAGATACTGCCTGGTTAAATGTGGTAAACATGGGTTATTCCTCTTATAATTGGACTCCTGGAAATATTAATTCAAGTACTATTTCGGTGACTAACTCGGGCTCTTTTGTTTTAACAGCACAAGATTCAGTAGGTTGCTTTGTGGTTTCAGATACTTTTAATTTTTCTGTACTGGATGTGCCTATTGGCTCAATTTCGGGAGTTGGTGTTTTATGTAAAGATTCTTTCTTAGTATTAAATGGAAACCCTGGGATGAGCTCCTATAATTGGGTTCCAGGAAATGAAACTACTAGTAATATTACTGTTACTAATTCAGGAAATTACACCTTGGTGGTTACAGATTCTGCAGGATGCGAAAGTGCTCCAGCCTCGTTTTTGGTAAATGAAGTGGTGGTGCCTGTTGCTATTACCAATTCAGTTCTTGGTTTTTGCGAAGGAGACTCTTTATGGTTAAATGCAAATTCTAATATGGCCAGTTACTTATGGATGCCAAGCGGTGATACTACACAAAGTTTGTTGATGACGGAGTCAGGAACGGTAACTCTATCTGTGGTTGATTCTAATGGCTGTAAGGCATTTTTAGCTGGAGTATCTGTTTCGAAATCAACTTCTAGTGCCTCCATTGATGCAAACTTCAATAGCCAAATTTGCGAAGGTGATTCGGTAGTGATCACTGCTTCCAATATGGGCTTTTCTTCCTACAATTGGATGCCTGGAAATATAGACTCTACTAGTTTAGTGGTTTATTCATCTGGCTCTTACTATTTTGTGTCTACAGATAGTTTGGGTTGTTTTTCGTATTCGGATACCGCTACAATTAGCGTAATTGAAAATAATTTGGTTGCTCCTACTTTGTTTTACGATTCGGTAGTTTGTTTAGGTGATGATGTGCTATTGATAGCAGATGCCGGTAATAATGACATTTATTGGTTTGAGTTTATTGGTGATAACCCAATACATGTGGGAGATTCTTTGTTAAGAGAAATATATTCTCAAACTCAATTATACGTGCAAACTATTTCTGAACCATGTACTAGTAACTATTCTATGGTGAACATTATTCCTGAAAACTGTGATGACGAACCTGATGTTTCCAACGTATTTACACCAAATGGAGATGGCGTAAATGATGGTTGGTCTATGGAGATTTTAGGAGCAAAATGCTATGAAGTTGAAATATATAATCGATGGGGAATGCTCATTTATACGCTGCAAACCAACGGTCAAAAATGGAATGGTAAAGTAGAAAAATCTGGTATGGATGCTCCCGAAGGAACGTATTATTACATTTTGAATTATTGTGATTATAAGGATGTGCAATTCACAAAAACTGGCTACATCACTTTATTGAGATAGGTTTTAACAATGAGACTCTAATAATTCAGCTAGTTTCCGATCATTTGCCAATCTAGGAATTTTGTTTTGCCCGCCTAGCTTACCTCTAGATTTCATCATGTTTAAAAAACCATCTTTTTTTACGGTGGTAACTTTCAACGGGGTTAAAACGTTTCCAGTAATCAAATCTTTGTAATACGGATTTTTTGATTGCAAGGTCTGGTCTAGCTTAAGTCGAAAAGCGTCCATGTTAGCTGGAGCCCGGTTAAACTCAATAAACCATTCGTGGTAAGGCAATCCATCTTTAGGTTGTATTTGCGGAGCTAAATGAAACTCTCGTACTTCCATATCAAACAAGGGCATCACTTCTTGCAATGAGCTTTCCACCTCGGCAGCAATTACATGTTCGCCAAATGCTGAAGTGAAATGTTTAATTCGCCCTGTAACTTTAATTCGGTAAGGTTGGTTAGAAACAAACTCCACCGTATCTCCAATATTGTAGGCCCAAAGTCCTGCGTTGGTACTTAAAATAATTGCGTAGTTTATCCCTAATTCTACATCTTTAAGCGAAATACGAGTTGGATTTTCTTCATGGAATTCTTTTACTGGAATAAACTCAAAGAATATTCCTGCCTTCACATTTAGTAGTAAACCATTTTCTTTTTGAGAATCCTGAAAAGCAATAAACCCTTCAGAGGCAGGGTAAGTTTCAATAGACGGAACGTGTTTGCCAATAAGCTTTTTGAAAATGGCCTCATAGGGTTGATAATTAACTCCACCATGAACAAAAAGAGAAAAATTTGGAAATGTTTCTGAAACCGAATCTTTGTTGGATTTGGTTATTAAATGCTCAAAATACATCTGTACCCAAGATGGTATCCCGCTAATTAAACGCATATCTTCATTGATGGTTTCGTTCACAATGGCGTCTACTTTTGTTTCCCAATCCTCAATCATGTTGGTTTCCCAACTAGGTAATCTGTTTTTTTGTAAATATGAAGGAACCCAATGCGCAGTGATACCAGATAGTCTGCCCAACGGAGTGCCATTTAAATTAGTTAACTCCGGACTTCCTTGTAAGAAAATCATTTTGCCATCAATAAA
>JBMYWA010000135.1:0-3766 GCA_049606935.1 Salibacteraceae bacterium | reverse complement strand
TCCAATACCTTAAAATACACCATCACATTGCCTGAAGGGGCAATCGTTTCAGAAAACAATGATTTAACCACCTACAAAACTCCAGAGTTTTTAACTCAAGGAGAAAATTATCAAAGTGGTGAATTGTATGTGGTAGAAAATGTAAATATGATTTGCGAAGATGAAAAAGTGCCTGTAAACTCAAGTACCTCCACTATAAAAAAGAGTCATTTATTTGATGATAAATTTGATGACACTCAAAATGAATCTCCAAAATCTTACCAAATAAGATACCAGGTTTTAGGAACTACCCTACCCACAAACGACCCCAATATGTCTGGGTATTTAGTGGTGTATTGCAAAGTTCCAAATCCTCAAAATGCTTGGGTAGAAAAACAATTATATGCAATAGCAGATGGCTCAAAGTTATTTGTAACAACCATTCCTAAATTAGATGAGAATGGAAATCCAACCACTAATACCGATTCGGATTATATAGTGGCCGCTCATTTTTTTAAATATAATTTAAAGACTCCTTATACATCCGTGGAGTTTGAAGGACTTCCAGATACACTAACAATTATTACTACCTAAGCAAGTGATTCCAAAAACCTCTCTTTCCCATAATCTATGGCGCCTAACGGTGTTATGCTTTATATTAATTCATTCATTTGTGGGTACTGCTCAATACTCAGACACTATTGCCATTTTTGAGCAAGTTTTGGTTGCCCACGAAATCCAGTACACTCACCCAGATTCAGCTTACCGCATATCTCAAGAGGTAGAGTTCCATTCTAAAAAATTAAATTATCCTTCAGGAATTGCCTATGCACATATGCGTATGGCAGCTATAAATCAAAGAAAGGGCAGACTCAAAAAAGCTAAATCCTATTTTTTGTCGGCCAAGCGTATTAGAAAATCTAAAGGAGACTTTAAAGGAGCCATTCATGCCTGTATTGACTTAAGTTTTGTTTATGAAAACCTCGGACAAATTGATTCTGCCTTTGCTCTTATGTATGAGGCACTAGACCTACAAAAAAACACCAAAAACCTAGCATTACTAGCCGAAATTTACCTTAATCTAGGTCATTTAGCCAGCACAAATAATCAGTCAGAATCAGAAGTGTTAAACTTCTACTCTCAAGTGGAAGAAATAGGAACCACATTGAATGATCAAGAGTTATTGGTTCAAGTTCACAATGAATTAGGTAGTTACTATTTTAATACCCAGCAATTGGGCAAATCATTATCTCATCACCTTGAGGTATCTGATTTATTACGAATAACCCCCGACTCTATTTCGGAGGTCAGTAATTTCAATAACCTGGCAAATTGCTATGTGGAAATGGAAGCATACGAGGTTGCTGAAAATTATTATTTAAAGCAAATAAAATGGAGTAAAGAATTATCCTTACTAGAAGAAGAAGCTTTAGCACATTACAATTTAGGAGTGCTATTTTTCAAACAAAACCAATATAACACCTCTCTATCTTACTTCTCAGAAAGTCTTTCTCAATATCAAATATTAATGGATCTCCCGGGGCAAGCAAAAAACTACCAAAGTATGTCGGCAGTAAAAGCTGCTCGAAAAGACTATAAATCTGCTTTTAATCTTCATGTTTTGTATGCCGATTTGAGTAAGAAAATACTTAACAATGAACGCCAACAAACCATAGCCGAATTGCAAGTAAAATACGATACCCAACAAAAAGAATTGGCATTACAGCTTTCGCAAGAAGAAGAAAAAACCCAGAAAGCTCAAAAAAATGTATTTATTACTGGTAGCATTGTCCTTGCTTTATTGTTGCTTCTGGCCATTTTAATTTATGCCCAAAAACAACGAGTAAATGAAAAGAATCGCATTTTACAGGAGCAAAAAATGAAAGGGGTACTGGATGATCAAGAATTAAAAACTTACCAAGCAATGATGAAAGGTCAAGAGGAAGAACGTTTACGTATTTCGGCCGATTTACATGATCGTTTAGGTAGTATGCTCTCTACGGTAAAGCTTCTTTTTTCTGGTTTAGAAGATAAAATTGACCAACATCAAGAATCCAATAACCAGCAGTACAACAAAGCCAAGTATATTATTGATGATGCCTGTACCGAAATTCGCAGAATATCGCATAATCTAGGAGCCGGTATGGTGGCTAATTTTGGGTTAACCAAGGCCGTACATGAGCTTTGCGATAGTATAAACCAATCTGATAAAATTGCATGTTATTTTTCTCACCACCATATTCCTGATGATGTGCCGCTTAAGGTAGAAACAGAGTTGTACCGAATTGTGCAAGAAGCTTTTAACAACATCATAAAACATGCCCAAGCAAGCGAAATTCAGGTGCAATTAAACGGTCACCCCAACGAAATTAACCTCATCATTGAAGATAATGGAGTTGGTTTTGATGCGAAAGATAAAAAGAGCACTACTGGCTTGGGGTTAAAAAGTATTCAAAATCGTGTAAGTTTGTTAGGCGGTTCTTATCACCTCGATACCGTAAAGGGACGTGGCACCACATTTATTATTGACATTCCCATAAATTGGACCAATGACGAAGATTTACATAGCTGATGATCATCAGATTTTTATTGACGGCATTATTTCATTATTACATGACGTAAGTAATTTGGAGGTAGTAGGCTATGCCAATAACGGAAAGGAATTACTGGATGCTTTGCAGGTAAATGAGGTTAACTTGGTTTTACTGGATGTAAATATGCCCGTAATGGATGGCAAAAAAGCGCTAGAAAAAATAGTTGTTACCCATCCGCACATTAAGGTTTTGATGTTGACCATGCACGACTCGGCTCTGCAAATTGAAAAACTCATGAAAGCAGGAGCGCATGGATACTTGCTAAAAAATACTGGAAAGGAAGAACTCACTTCTGCAATTGCCGCTCTAATGAATAACCAATCTTATTACAGCCAGGAGGTTTCCCAAAAAGTAATGGAGGGAATGATGCGTAAGCAGCAACAATCTAATACCGTAAATACGGTAGAACTTACTCCAAGAGAAAAAGAAGTACTGGTAGAAATTGCCAATGAACTCACTACTACAGAAATAGCTGAGAAATTATGTATCAGTCACCATACCGTGGAATCGCATCGTAAAAACTTGATTTCTAAACTACAAGTTCGGGGGGCTACTGGATTGGTGAAGTATGCCATTTTGAATGGGTTAGTGGATTGATTGTTAATTGACTTCATAATAACTTGCATTTTTTTAAACCAATGTAGAGCCAACATGTAACCTTAGTATTTGGTTTCTAACCTTCAATGGCTCAGGATGGGTTAATACGATAAAGCTCCTATTTTGCCAGATTCTAATAATTATTTAATGAGAAGGAAGTAAGCAATAGTTGTTTCCCTGCAAGAATACTTTATTACTCCTCGTGAAATTTCTTTCAAACAATATTCTACAAAAGTCTAGGGAATTTATTCCAAAAAAAATTATTTTCGAGCATCAAATACGGGGTGTAGCTTAGTCCGGTTAAAGTGCGCGTCTGGGGGGCGCGAGATCGGAGGTTCGAATCCTCTCACCCCGACTAAGAATAAAATCAAACGAAGTTTATTTTACGACATCCGAGAAAAGCTCAAGCTTGCTTGAAGCTTTTTGAGTGAGGTCGAAAAATAACTGCTGAAAGCAGTTAGATTTTATTCGGAATTAGAAGAACAAGTGGAAAACCAAAGGAAACCCTCTCACCCCGACTAAGAATAAAATCAAACGAAGCTTATTTTACGACATCCGAGAAAAGCTCAAGCTTGCTTGAAGCTTTTTGAGTGAGG
>JBMYWA010000134.1:0-3785 GCA_049606935.1 Salibacteraceae bacterium | reverse complement strand
TTTAAGACCATCCCTAATAAGCTAAAACCATTCATACAATTTCCCTTTGATTACTCCAATATCTAATTAAATTTGATACCTAATTCAATAGCACTGCTACACGTATGAATAATATTTTAGAAGCCAATAATGTCGTTAAAGAGTATGCTGGCCATAAAGCTTTAAACGATGTCTCTATAAATGTTCCTAAGGGAAGCGTTTTTGGTTTACTCGGACCCAATGGAGCTGGGAAAACCACTTTAATTCGAATCATAAATCAAATCACCATGCCCGATTCTGGTACTATTTTATTTAATGGAGAATCGCTTACGCAAGAACATCGCAAACTTATTGGCTATTTACCCGAAGAAAGAGGCCTGTACCGTAAAATGAAAGTTGGTGAACAGTGTTTGTATCTCGCTCAATTAAAAGGCATGGATTATAAAGACGCCATGACTAAATTGAAGTTTTGGTTTGAGAAATTTGAAATCATTACCTGGTGGGATAAAAAAGTGGAAGAGCTTTCTAAAGGAATGGCTCAAAAAATCCAGTTTATTGTTACGGTATTGCATGAACCTGAATTATTAATTCTAGACGAACCTTTTTCCGGATTTGATCCAATTAATACGAACTTGATTAAGGATGAGATTACCCGAATGAATCAGGATGGAACTACCATCATCTTTTCTACGCATAATATGGCTTCGGTAGAAGAAGTTTGCCAAGACATTGCGTTAATTCATCAATCTCAAAAAATTCTATCGGGCACGGTTAGAGAATTAAAAGAGGAGTTTAAAACCAACGAGTACGAAATTGAATTCAAAGGCGGCTTACTAAAATTTACAAACGCTCTTTGGACAGGTGCTTCTTTAATTTCCTCTACGGAGATTGAAAAGGATCATCATAAGGCATTGATAAAAATTGCGGGTAACTCCACTCCCAACGATGTGTTGTCAAACATTCTTCCTCATGTTCAGGTAAATGGCTTAAACGAAGTTTTACCTTCTATGAACGATATATTTATTCAAGCGGTTTCTACACCAAATACAAACCCTCAAACAGCGTAATTATGGATAAGATTTGGTTAGTAATAAAGAGAGAATATTTAACGCGAGTAAAGAAAAAGTCGTTTATTATCATGACTATTCTTGGCCCATTATTAATGGCTGGGGCAATTGCTTTAATTACCTATTTAGGCATGAGCGATTCTGGCCCTCAAAATATTTTGGTGGTAGATGATATGGCTCCGGTTTTTGATCGTTTAGAGGATGGCTCCAATTACAAGTTTGATTATAGCGACATTGAATTAACGGATGCAAAAAAGCTATTTCCAGAGTCGGAATACACGGCTATATTATGGATTCCTGAGATAATGGATGGCGAACGTGATAGTCGCCCGTTCCTGTATTTTAAAGAGCAACCTAGTGGTCGAGTTATTCGGTCCATAGAATCAAAGATTGAAAAGGTAATTGAAGAAATGAAAATGGCCAAGTATGGCATTTCAAAAGCAGATTATAACAAGGTAAGAACCAATCTTACCATGGCCACTTTTAAGTTTACCGAAGACGGGAAAGAAGAGGAAGTTCAAAGTGAAAAAACTATCGTTGGATTTGCTTTTGGCATTTTAATTTTCATTTTCATCATGATGTATGGCGTTCAAGTAATGCGTGGTGTGGTGGAAGAAAAGACCAACCGTATTGTGGAGGTAATCATTTCATCGGTAAAACCGTTTCAATTAATGATGGGTAAAATATTGGGGATTGCTATGGTAGGCTTAACTCAATTTATTTTATGGGTTGTATTGATGTTTGGCTTCGTTACCATCACACAAAGTGTATTAATGAGCAACAAAGAAGCTGCCATGTTGGAACAAATGGAAGGTGTTCAACAAATGCAACAAATGAAATCTGGACAAATTCAAGGGGCAGATGATTTCAACCCTTTTGATTTAACAGATCCTGATAATTTGATTAACAGAATAAACTGGCCATTAATGATTGGTTTGTTTATCTTTTATTTCTTAGGTGGTTACTTATTATACGCAGCTCTTTTCGCAGCAATTGGAGCAGCAGTGGACAATGAAACAGATACCCAACAGTTTATGTTTCCAGTCATGATTCCACTCTATTTTGGGTACATGTTATCTTCCTTAATGATTGAAAATCCAGAAAGCCCAGCCTCATTTTGGGGCTCCATTGTGCCATTCACCTCACCTATAGTAATGCTTGTTAGAGCGTCTATGGGCATTGAATCTGGCCAATATTGGGAGCTTGGACTTTCTATGCTATTATTAGTCATTGGCTTTATTGGCACTACTTGGTTAGCCGCTAAAATTTACCGGGTTGGTATTTTAATGTACGGAAAGAAAGTTACCTATAAAGAGCTGTGGAAATGGCTTCGTTACCACTAATAGTTAATAGATGAATTCAAATATTGGAATCATTGATTTAGGAAGTAACCTCACCAAGGTAATTATTGTAAAGAATCAACTTCCGTTAGCGGTTATTCATCGTTCCATTTACGATACAAAAACATTAAAGAATGCTCCAAAGGGGCACTTTGATCAAAATAGTATCTCATTAATTGAGCGCGACATAATACAGATTCTTGAAGTTACAAAAGAATTCAATTGCGCCCATGTTTTAGGAATTGCAACTTCGTCTTTTCGTACGCGTACTAACGGTCAAGAAACCTTAGATTTTATTAATTCCAAGTTCGGAACTCAAATTGAAATAATTGAAGGTTCTCGAGAAGCTTTTCTAATCTATCAAGGCGCCAACACATCCGTACCAAAAACTTCAACTCCAGTATTAGTAATGGATATTGGAGGGGGAAGTACCGAGTTTATTATTGGTCAAGGCAAAGAAATCCTTTGGAAACAAAGTTTTGATTTTGGAAGTACTGCACTTACCAAAGGAATGATAACCTCGGATCCGCTAAAAGAAAATGAACTGCTTGGACTAAGAAGCCTACTAAATAAAATGTTAGTTCCTTTATTTAAAGAATTGGAGAAATACAATCCGCAATCATTTATAGGAACTACAGGAGCCTTTGAGTCTTTTTCGCAAATAATTCAATTCCATAATGGAATAGAGCAAAAAGTAAAATCGGGATTTCAATTTTCAAAAAATGAAATAACTCCTGTTTTAGCATCTTTAATTGCATCCAACCTAAAACAACGAAAAAACACCAAAGGCATTCATCCTTTACGGGTGGATACCATCCATATAGCAGCCATAATATTTGAATTTCTTTTGTCTAGAGTTTCCTTCAATACCATGGCACTTTCGTTGGGAGATGTAAAAGAAGGCTTGGCATTAGAATTTATTCAATTAGAATCTTCAGAAAAGTAAACATCCTTTACTTTAGTACCTTTAAGAAAAAAGTATGTCGAAAGTATTAATCATAGATGATGAACGTCCAATACGTAATTCGTTACGGGATATTTTAGAATATGAAAAACTAAAAATTCAGGAAGCGACTAATGGAATTGAAGCTTTAGAGTTAATTTCAAAAACTGCATTTGATCTCATTTTATGTGACATTAAAATGCCTGGAATGGACGGGATAGAATTACTTACAAAAATTCAGAAATCACACCCTGAAGTACCAGTAATAATGATTTCGGGTCATGGAAATGTGGAAACTGCGGTGGACGCATTAAAAAAAGGAGCTTATGACTTTATTGAAAAACCAATTGATTTAAATAGACTGTTGGTAACCGTAAGGAATGCCTTAGATCGCGCTTCCTTAGTTGCAGAAACAAAAACGCTTCGTAAAAAACTGCCACAATCAAAAGAGAGTCC
>JBMYWA010000133.1:0-3797 GCA_049606935.1 Salibacteraceae bacterium | reverse complement strand
AGCAGTTTAAAGAAAGAAATAAAAGATCTTAAATCGTAATATTGGTTTAAAATGAAAGTGAATCAAAAAACACTTAAAGCGCCATTTACCCTGGAGGGTGTTGGCTTACATACTGGCCAAATGGCTAAAGTAACGGTTAAACCTGCACCAGTTGATACTTGGTTTGTTTTTCAAAGAATGGACGTAGAAGGGAGTCCAACTATAAAGGCGGATGTTTCAAACGTTACCACTACTACGCGGAGCACTACTTTAGAACAAAATGGAACCGAAGTACACACTACAGAGCATATTCTAGCTGCTTTGTATGGTATGGATGTAGATAATGCAATTATCGAAATTCATGGATCGGAATTACCTATTTTAGACGGAAGTTCAAAGCAATGGGTGGATGAGATTTTAAGAGTAGGTTTAGAAGAACAGGACGCGGAAAGAGAATATTTTTACCTGAATGAGGTAATGAAATTTGAGAGCGAGGCTAGTGGAGCTGAATATTTAGCGGTACCAGATGAGCTATACAGAGTTACTGTAATGGTAGATTATCATTCCCCATTATTAGGAACTCAACATGCTAGCATGTATCATATTAACGAGTTTGAAAAAGAATTAGCCCCTTGTAGAACCTTTGTGTTTTTAAGAGAACTAGTTGCTTTGGTTGATGCCGGACTTGTAAAAGGAGGAGATGCAGATAACGCCATTGTTATGGTGGATAGAGAAATATCTGAAGAAGATAAACAAAAGCTTTCTAAGGCATTCAATAAACCAGCGTCTATGTTAGAATCTACCAATATGGGGATTCTTAATAACTTAGAATTAAGGTTTCAAAATGAACCAGCTCGTCATAAATTGTTAGATCTAATTGGCGATTTTGCTTTGACAGGAATGCATATTCGAGCACATATTTTAACGGCTCGCCCTGGACATACAGGCAATAAGGATTTTGCAAAAGAGCTAAAGAAGCAAATGCTCAAGCAAAGAAAACAAGTCAATTTTGATTTGAATAAGGAAGCAATTTTTGAAATTAAGGATATTGAAAACAAGCTGCCACATCGTTACCCAATGTTATTGGTGGATAAGATAATGGAGCTGTCGGATAACCATGTGGTTGGTGTGAAAAATATTACTCGAAATGAAGCGGTTTTTAATGGTCATTTTCCAGAAGAAGCAGTGTTTCCAGGAGTGATGATTGTGGAAGCATTAGCCCAATGCGGAGGATTCTTAGTTCTATCATCTGTACCTGATCCAGAAAATTACTCCACCTACTTTTTGAAAATTGATGGGGTAAAATTCAAAAAGAAGGTAGTTCCAGGAGATTCACTAGTATTAAAAATGGAACTAATTGCTCCTATTCGAAGAGGATTAGCGAATATGAAAGCAACCGCTTACGTTCGTAATCAGGTTGTGGCTGAGGGCGAATTATTAGCTCAAGTATCAAAAAATAAAGACTAAAAATGATTAGTAATTTAGCGTTTGTACATCCAAAAGCTCAGATTGGAGAAAATGTGACCATTGGTCCGTTTACAAATATCGAGGCTGATGTAAAAATTGGAAATAATACCAAGATTGAGTCTAATGTGACCATTATGAATGGTACCGAAATAGGTACCGATTGTCATATTTTTCCAGGTGCTGTTATTGGTGCTGAACCTCAAGATTTAAAATACAAAGGTGAAGATACAAAAGCTATTGTAGGCAATCATTGTATAATACGTGAATGCGTAACCATAAACAGGGGAACTACTGATAAATGGAAGACCCAAATTGGTAACCATACTTTATTAATGGCCTATACACATATTGGTCATGATTGTATAATTGGTAACCATTGTATTTTAGCAAATTCTGCCGGTGTTTCAGGGCATGTTACTATTGATGATTATGCCACCATAGAAGGGCAATGTGGAATTGGTCAGTTTGTGCATATTGGAGCATATACATTTGTGGGCGGAATGTCTGGTATTCGTCAAAATGTTCCTCCATTTGTAAAAGCGGCTAGAATGCCGTTATCATACATTGGAGTGAATTCTATTGGTATGAAAAGAAGAGGAGTTCCAGAAGAAGATATTCGTAACGCTGAAGAAATTTATAAGAAAATATACATTCACAATACAACCATCGCTAAAGGAATTGACGATGTAACGTTTACTGTGAAAGACTCAAAAATTAAAACTCAAATTTTAGAATTCATTAGTAATTCTAAAGGGGGCATAATTAAAAGCCCAATAAACTAGATCATATGGGATTACAAAACACATCTGAAATAAAGAATGGATTATGTATCGTTTACAATAACGATATCTACAAAATTGTAGAGTTTTTGCACGTTAAACCAGGGAAAGGACCGGCTTTTATTCGTACAAAACTGAAAAGTTTAACGAACGGAAAAGTTGTGGACAACACATTCCCTTCAAGTGCAAAAATTGATGTTGTTCGTGTAGAAACACGTAATTACCAATATTTATATGGTGATGACGAAGGGTTTAACTTCATGAATATGGAAGATTACGAACAGATATACTTGGAGTCTAAATTGATCGAAAATGCGGATTTAATGAAAGAAGGTGACATCTGTACTATTGTATTCCATGCAGAAGAGGAACGCCCTTTAACAGCTGAGTTACCAAACTTCTTAATTTTAGAGGTTACATATACGGAACCTGGTGTAAAAGGAGATACAGCAACAAACTCTTTAAAGCCTGCAACGGTTGAAACTGGAGCAGAAATCAGAGTTCCGTTATTTATTAATGAAGGAGATAAAGTACGTGTAGATACAAGAACCCGTGCTTACTGTGAGAGAGTAAAAGAATAACTAGAATAATTGGAATAACTATTCAAAGAAATTAAGCTCTTCAGAAATGAAGGGCTTTTTTTATGCCATAAAAAAGCCTCAATCCAATAGAATGAGGCTTCTAATATAAATTCAAAAAAGATTAGCCAATAACAGCTTTCATATCCGCTATCATTTGTTTTGGATTTTCTGCCTTGTAAATCCCCGAACCTGATACAAAAATATCAACTCCAGCCTCCGCTACTCGGTCAATGTTATCTAGTTTAACTCCGCCATCAATTTCAATTTCTACGTGGTCTAGCCCCCTTTCAGAAAGTTGAGCTCGTAAACGTTTAATTTTATCTAAAGATGATTCAATAAATGATTGCCCTCCAAAACCAGGGTTCACAGACATGATTAATATTAAATCCACATCACCTAATATATCTTCAATGCTGCTAATTGGAGTGCCCGGGTTTAAAGAAACACCCGCTTTTGCACCGGTAGCTTTTATTTGCTGAATAGTACGGTGAATATGCGGACAAGCCTCTACGTGAACAGTTATATAGTCTGAACCTGCTTTTGCAAAATCTTCAATATACAACTCCGGATTTTCAATCATTAAATGCACATCTAAAGGAATAGTAGCACATTTTTTTATGGCTTTTACGATAAACGGTCCAAACGTAATGTTGGGTACAAAATGCCCGTCCATAACATCCACATGATGCAAATCGGCTCCGCCTTCTTCCATTAATGTGATATCTTCTTGCAGTCTACTAAAGTCAGCGGATAGAAGGGAAGGTGCAATTTTCTTTTGGTTTGCCATTTTATGGTGAGATTTTGATACTTTGAAATTACTTTTGGCAAAAATAACTTCTTAAGTTTAGTTTCTATTAGCTAAAGATAAATTTGATGAGAATTTATATCTTGAAAAATTATTGTTTATTCAGAAAATGATAACAAAGAATTATTTCAAACTCCTGCATTTTGTGCTTTTTTCGTTGCCTATGACTTTGTTGGCTCAAGACTC
>JBMYWA010000132.1:0-3941 GCA_049606935.1 Salibacteraceae bacterium | reverse complement strand
TTAACTGCCATCCTTATGCTGGTTCTTGTAACATGTCAATAAAACGAACAGAAAGCTCATCCATTTTGTAAGCTACTTTATCAATTCTTCCTACCAAAATATTATAACTCAAATAAGCAATAATACCAATAACCAAACCTGCTGCCGTAGTAACCATTGCTTGCATAATACCGCCCGCTAACTGATTTAACTCTACGGCATTCCCGTTGGTATTCATTTCGTGAAACGCAGCCATCATACCTATAACGGTACCTAAAAACCCAATCATTGGTGCAGCACCAGCAATAGTTGCTTCCATGGATAAAGATTGCTCTAGCTTAGTAATTTCTAATTTCCCTTCGTTATCAATAGCCAATCCAATATCTGCCATTGGTTTACCTACTCTCATTAATCCCTTTTCAATGATTCTTGAATATGGATTATTCACTTCCTTACAGATTTGACGCGCTTGTTGAATTTCTCCTTTCATTACAGAGTCCTTCACTTTTTCCATAAAAGAAGTATCTCCTTTTACTACACGTGCCACAGATAAATACCGCTCTATAAAAATATAGACAGCAACTATTGAAAGAATTCCTAATGGAATCATAATATACCAACCACCTCCAATAAGAAGGCTCATGATTGACAGCGTTTCTTCGGTAGGAATAACTTCAGCCCCTTCAGCTCCAGTTGTCATTTGCAGGAATAATCCGTAGTTCATAATCTTAAATAATTGAATTGATAACGTGTTTCTTTAAAATCTATTATAACATGGTGTTCTCAAGGTAGTAGAAAAGTGCGCCAGCTAAATATCCAGATAACGCCAAAAGACTAATTCTTTTCAAATACCACATAAAGTCAATTTTCAAAATACCCATAACTGCAACACCAGCTGCCGAGCCGATAATTAAAGCACTACCTCCGGTACCTGCACAGTAAGCTAAAAACTCCCAAAATGGGTGATTTACAGGGTAAGCAAGCCCCGCCTCAAAAGGACCAACATCATACATTCCCATAGCACCCGCAACCAATGGAACATTATCTACAATAGAAGACAATAACCCAATAATCACATTAATAGCGTAAATATTACCAGACATGGACACCTCTAACCAGGAAGCAAGGTCCAATAATTGACCTGCACTGGATAAGGCGCCAACCGCCAATAAAATTCCTAAAAAGAACATAACCGAAGGCGTATCTACCTTACGAATAACTCCACTAACCGATAATTTAGATTTAGCGTGTATACTTTTTCTTTTATGAATGATTTCAGTTACTGCCCACATTAATCCCAATCCAAATAAAACGCCCATAAACGGGGGTAAGTGGGTTACTGTTTTATATACTGGCACAAATAGTAAACTCGCAACACCTAAGGTGAACACCAAATTTCTTTCATTATCAGTTGTTATTCTTACATCGTCACCATCGGCTTTTTCTGGCCTTTCAATATCCCCTTTTAGCGTGAAAGTAAGAATTCCAAGAGGTACTAATAACGCAATCATTGAAGGAATAAAAATACCGGTAATGATATGAGCTGCGGTAATATTACCACCAATCCATAACATTATTGTAGTAACATCACCAATAGGCGACCAGGCTCCACCTGCATTAGCAGATATAATAACCATTCCCGCAAACAACCAAAGATCATTTTTATCTTTAATCAGTTTTTTCAATAAAGCAGACATTACAATTGCTGTTGTAAGGTTATCTAAAGCCGCTGAAAAGAAAAAAGTGATCATACTTAAAACCCAAAGTAGTTTTACTTTATTAAGCGTTTTAATTTTATCGGTAATAACAGCAAACCCATCATGAGCATCAATAACCTCTACAATGGTCATGGCTCCAAGAAGGAAAAACAAAATTTCAGCAATATCAATTACATGGTGAGAAAGTTCATGACCAATATAATGGTTGGTTACCCCAGAAACACCTTCGGCCCCAGCCATAATTTCAGATTGATTACCCGTTAAATAAGTTTGAAATGATTTTAGAAAGTCGGCAGAATGGGCATACATATCACTTAAACTCCAAGAATAATCTATGCCTAAAATACTATCTGCACCGAATACAAAAACAGTCCAAACCAAAACCCCCGTTATTAAAGCAGAAGCTCCTTTATCAATGTGAATGTTGTGTTCTAACGCAATGGCTAAATAACCAATTACGAAAATGATAATCATTAAAGTATACATTATTCCCTAAACTTTTTTATTAATAAAATCATGTAATTTTTCAGCCGCCAAAAGAATACATAATTTATCCAAATCCAAAGATAATTAGCGAGGTATTTACAGGTATTTTAAGTTGAGAATTTGTTAACATCCAATTATTAAAAATCCAACCTATAAATCACAAAAAGATTGATTTAAGTCATATGAATTTGGCCAGAACAATGATCGTGTTTAGCTCCGGTAACAGTGCTTAAAACATTAATCCTATTCTCCCATCGCAAAACACCTAAAAAAGCAAAAATTAACGCCTCTTTATAATTTACCAATTCATTAATGGGTACAATAATTTGAGATTTCACTTTAACTTTTAAGTTTTCAATCAAAAAAGTATTAAAGGCTCCACCCCCAGTTATTAAGATCGAGTTAATTTCTTCCTTATCAATTACTAGAGCGATCTGATCAGTAATGTGCTCTACCAGAGTTCTGAGTAAATCAATATTTGAAAACTTTAGCGACATTTCCGGGTAAATAAACTGCTCTACCCATTCTACCCCAAGTGATTTGGGAAGAGATTTTGAATAGTAGGGTAATACATTAAGCTTTTGTAGTAATTCTTGTAAAACCACACCTGATTTGGCTAAAACTCCATATTCATCATAATCAAACCCCATTCTTTTTGAAATGTAATTCAGAATGATATTTGCTGGCCCAATATCAAACGCTTCTCTTTTACCATTCTTAGAAAAAGAAATATTAGCAAATCCCCCCAAATTAAGGCAAGCTCCATATTGATTAAACAACAAACTATCACCAATTGGAACCAACGGAGCTCCTTGCCCTCCTAGCCTAACATCTGCACTTCTAAAGTCATTTACAACAGGAATATTTAATATCTTTACCATTAACTCTCCGCTACCTATTTGCACGGTATAACCTTTATCTGGTTGATGATGAATAGTATGCCCATGGCTTGCAACAAAATCAACTTCGGAAATTTTCCAATTACTCAAGCAATCTTGAACCGAATAAGCGAGATACTCTCCATACTCATTATGTAACACCTCCAGATTCTTATCATTAAGTTTTCTAGCACCATTTAATTTCTCTAACCAACCTTTAGAATATGAAATTGTGGTAGCATTTTTTATACAAAAACCCCACCCTTTTAGATCCTGAAATAGTTCACAATAAACTACATCTAATCCATCCATAGAGGTTCCTGACATTAACCCAATTACATTGTATTTCAGTGCCATTTAAGTTGTATTTAGATTTAGGAATTTTGCTTTAGGAACCGTACTTTTGCGGCCAACAATTTTTTGACAATAATAATTACAAAATAATGGATTTTCAGTTAACAGAAGAGCAAATTGCAGTAAGAGATGCTGCACGTGATTTCGCCCAAAACGTGGTCGCAAAAACGGTATTAGAAAGAGATGAAAACCAAAGATTTGGTGAAGACGAAATTCGTCAATTAGGAGAGCTAGGTTTCATGGGAATGATGGTTGATCCAAAATACGGTGGTAGTGGTATGGATACTGTTTCATATGTATTGGCTATGGAAGAAATCTCTAAAGTAGACGCAGCAATATCTGTAGCTATGTCGGTTAACAACTCATTAGTATGTTGGGGACTGGAAAAATACGGAACGGAAGAACAAAAGATGAAATATCTTGTTCCTCTTGCTTCAGGTCAGAAAATTGGAGCTTTCTGCTTATCAGAACCTGAAGCTGGTTCAGATGCTACCTCGCAAAGAACAATGGCTGTTAAAGACGGCAA
>JBMYWA010000131.1:0-4119 GCA_049606935.1 Salibacteraceae bacterium | reverse complement strand
AAAAAGCTTGAATGTAGCGGTTGCTGGAAGTATCGTGATGTACGATAGGCAATTGGCAAAGCCGAGGTCTTAATTGTGTCATTTAATGTTTTTCAGTAGCCCTGAATGAATGATTTCTCTTAGGAGAAAAAATCAGATTTTAATTTTCCTGAAAAAGTTTATAGGTCTATTTTAAGAGCTTTTGTAAATAAATTGGTGCGCCTAATTCTTGTTTATATTGCTCAATTCCTTCTGAGGTAGACACATAATCATTAACTCGAATAAATCTAGAAGCCATTTTATAGGTTGAGCTGACATAAATTAAATTGGATTCTTGTTGCTTAACCATGTAATTCATGCCGTTAATAGCGCTAAAGGATATAGGAGTAACTAATTTAATATCGTACGGAAACTCGATGGCATATTGGAAAGAATTACTATAGGGAAACGGTCCAAAGTAATGCAGTTCACGTTTCGACTCTATAGGCAGCTTAGGGTACTTATGATCCAACAGCGATTTAATGTCTAGAATGAAAAGAGAGTCGTTTATATTTTTTAAACTTAAATTACAGGTTCCTTTGGTTTGAAAAGTAACTTTATAGGGGTAATTAGAGCTTAATTCTTGCCTGTCTATTTGGGTTAAGGACTTAAATTTCATTGGCAACTTTTTCAAATAAACACTATCGTTTTTGTAGTAATGGTGATTTAAATGCCCGCTTAATTTGGTTTCCCCTTCAATAATGTGGTTGGTGTCTGTAGGATCAACCGTTATGCGATAACGGTGGGAGGCATAATTGTCATCTACTTTGCTAGAAGGTATCTTAGAGAATTTAAAATGTGGGTTTAGATTATTGATACAAGATTTATTAACCAAAACCACGTTTGTTTTTTCAAATTGAAATGGATATTCATTTATACGATAGGTACGACTGGAGGTACTAGGGTATAGGAAAACGTATTGATTATTATTGTCTTTTACCACGTACATAAAATCTGTAATGTGATTAACACTCACATAATCCGAATATAAAAGTCCTTCGTATTTGTTTCGTAGTAATCCAATATCAAAAGGGATATGATACACTTCAAAGGCACGCAAGTATATGCCATACAGAGAAATGTTACTGATTCTTTTTTTAGCTAGCATATCGGTAAGACTAAAGTCTTTGGGTAAAAATTCTTCACGCACTATTTTAAAGGTATTTAAAGAATCTATTAATGCTTGTAATAAGTGCATTTTAGAGTCGTCAGAATGTTTTGATTTTACCCGATAGAGATAAGAATCTAAACTTTTTTTGTCCTTGGCAGAAGGGTTGTTTAAGTCTAAATATTTTTCAACGTTTTCATACATAAAGCCCCAAGCGTTTTTTACAATAGGAACAGAACTGCCGTTATCGCGTTTGAAATAACGAATAGAGTAAGACAAATACGGTTCTGAAAACGCGGGGATGGAATACAAACTATTTCCTTTTGCCCGCACACTTTTTTTTCTCCAAATGTAATTGACGTAATCGTAGTTGGTTTCTTCTTTTGGAGCTTCCAACCCATTAAACATCCGAATATCTGGTTTAAAATGCTTTTCAAACGATAGGGTGATAGTGGAGTTTATGGAGTGAAAATCGGTATTGAAATACAAATCTTCTGAACTTAATAAATAGGGCAAAGCAAGTTGGTATCGTAATTCTACCTCATCGCCAATACTTACATTAGGAATGGCAATTTTATATTCATTTCTATTCAAAACACCATTTTCGGTTTTAAACTTCTCTGATACTTGTTTTAAATCGGATGTTTTGAAATGCACTAATTCTCCGTTTGGTTTTATGGTAACCGCATCTAGCTCCATAATATCACTTCGTTTGGGCTTTACCAGAGTGAATTTATTGCAAAACTGTTTTCCTTCTTCGGTTAATATTTTGAATCGTTGGTTCACCATAAAAGTGGTTTTTCCTCCAGAATAGGGATCCACGTATACGGTTACTTTTTGATGGTAAAATATAGAAACAGCATCTAAACCATGAAGTGAGTCAGGTATTTGACTGGGCTGTAAATATTTTTTGACCCATTTAGATTCCTTTATCTTTTTTTGACCAAAAAGAGATGGGGCAAGGCTAATAAAAAGAAAAATAAGTAAAAGTTTATTGTAATGTAAGTACGGTCTTAAAGTCATTTTGTATAATGGTTTGTAATTGTTGCAATTGAGTAATTTGTTCTACACTGTAACGGCAGGATTTTACGTGTAAGGCATATTTTATATGTAGAACATTGTCTGTTGTAATTTGATTTGAATACGAATAAGAGTATAGATCTGTATCTAAACTTTTATTAGTACCAGCCGTAAGATGATACTCTTTGGGTAAAACGATGGTTATGTGATAGCTATGTTGAGCAGGCTGATAGGTATAATTCCTTTTAGAGTTTATTAGTTTACTAGGATCAGGTAAAAACGATTGGTTTATTAATAGGATTTCGTTTAATGGAAGTATGTTGTTCTTATTTATTTCAATTTTTCCGGTATAAGAGGTGTCTTGGTGCCTTTGCACATCCGAAATGATGGTGTTGGATAAATCAAGAGACTCTTGCAAATGAACCCTATTATTTTCTGTGCCGCTATAGGTTTCAGTATCTAACCATTTGAAAGTTCCTGCAGGTTTGAAAAATATTTGGCCATCTCGAGTGTCAGCATGCAGAATTATTTTTATTTCTGTAGCTTGCCTACTTTGAACAGAAGAGATGTCTCGAAACTCAGGGTGGTTTTGGTCTAATAGAAAAACAGTGGTATTTTGAGTGTGTCTAGATGGTTGAGGGAAGGTACAAAACTTATCTGTTGGGTCTAGTACTACCATTTCCGATGTAGTTGGTAAATAAACGCATACCATATGATTTCCACTAGAAACCGTGGGGAAATCCATATCAAACTTATAATTGATAGAAGCAGAAATAGCTAATTTGTTAGGTATTTGGAGAAAATTCAGGTATTTGTGAATGGTAAGCGCCATGGCTTTGCAATCTCCTTGTTTTTGGTAGAGAGTGTAAGAAACAGGGCGAGGGCATAAACCGTCTAAACCATTTGATATTTGAATGTAACTAATTTGAAGTTTTACGTACTCGAAAACTTCTTTGACTTTCTCATTTTGTGATAGGGAGGATGTATGAATAGAATCTAACCACATAGAAGCAGGAGCTGGTTGTTGCAAAACAGGTTGAATTAATTGTAGGTAAGATGCGCTAAACGCTTGAGCATTTGTTAAAGAAGAGGTGTCTCTAACCAATACTCGGATGATGGGCGATTTTTTACTGTTATTGTTCTTATAAGTAAAAGTATGTACAGTAAATTCATTTATTTCAGAAAGTAAATAGTCAACCGTATTATGACCAATAGTATCCTTCCAATTAATGGCAAGAACAAGATGGGATGGCAGACTTATTTTAACGATACTGGTGTCGGCCTTTGGATTAAAATAAACTTTACTACAATAAATGTTGTAATCGCATTTTTTTTGCCAATTTAGACTATAGGTGGCCGGGCCTGTTAATGGTGTACGTAATACTTTTTGACCGCTATAAAATCCGGTATTATAGTCCGACTCATAATTGGTTTTCTTGGATTGTTCTTTCCATTTTTTCCCGTTCCATAGCAACACCTCGTATTGTACTAACTGTTCAACTCCTGAAATAAAAGTATTTAAAGTTTGATTTTCAAGAATAACACCCTGTTCAGAATAGCTTTGAGTATAGCCAACTTCCTGACTAAATATGTAATCTAATGATGTTTTGGAAATGTTATTACCACTGGTATTAAAGGCAATAAGTAAAGATATGGTTACGTAAAAGCAAGGTTTCATGGGGCACAAATATAACTCTTTCGAGATATTTTAAGGAGTTGGGCTTGGAATTTGTAAATGGAGATTTTTGCGCATTTCACTGTTGCTTTGCTCTTTATAATTACTTCAATTCTAATATACTAAATCAAATATTTGGGTTCTTTTCAACTCCTCTTAATTAGGCTAAACCACATATTTATTCCCGTATCCTAGCTTTGGTCTACCCACTTCCAACTTCTGACTATCTTTACCCCATCAAATCAAAAATTCCCATATACAAAATTGGCGAAGAAGACCATAGTAACTACATTGAAAT
>JBMYWA010000130.1:0-4147 GCA_049606935.1 Salibacteraceae bacterium | reverse complement strand
CTGTGAACCAAAGTCTAAAATGATGATTTTTTCTTGCATGTGCAAATGTAAAATTTAGCAATATATTTTTACCAATATAAAAGCATAATAGTGACATCTTAATTCAATTTCTATTTTCCTTTATAAATACCTATTTTTGCAAGTAATTGATTTTTGAACAAAACAAACTACTATGATTAAAAAATTTACGAAGTTCCTATTATTCACCTTTTGCCCTTTTGTTGCATTTTCACAAGTTGCTCCGGGGGTGGAAGATGTACTCATAAGCGAATTATCTCGTTTAAATATTAATGAAGATTTCATTGAGTTATATAATAACACAAACAATAACATTACCCTTGCCGATTGTAAACTTATTCGTACACTGTCTGGTGCTGGAAGCGCTTCATATATATACGATTTTAATTCAGAAGGCAGTGGTGATATTATCATCCCCGCTAACGGCTTTCTTGTGGTAGGTAGAAATGTATCAGAAAGTAGCTTTAACACATATTGGGGGGTAACCCTTTCAGGTAATTATAACAATACCGGGGGATCGAATGCTATTAATAGTGCAAGTTTTTATTCCTTAAAATATGGAGGCACTGCCAACACCGATGATGGAACCGAAATCAATAACACAAATAGCGCAGTAGCAACTACAAACAGAAGGTTTTATCAATTACCCATAGGTAAATTTAATTACACATCAGTTGGTTCAGTTGACCTTGCTTCTCCAGGGTCATTTAAAACCGTAGAAGATTTGACTCATTGGGATTATGTTTTTGATGGCTCTTGGACTGGAGGGACACCTTCCGGGGCTTCTGGTTCTGAAAATATTATTATACAATCGAGTACATATTCTTTTGCCGATGGTGTAATTGTTAATGATTTATATTTACAGGAAGATGCGAAATTGTATTCTGTTGATAACAGTTTAACCGTTCAAGGAGATCTAACTATGGAGCCTCAATCTTCTGTTGCGATATTGGGGACTGGAACAATGACTGTTTCGGGAACCTCTGAAATTCAAACTACGGGTAACAGTTCCTCAAACAACTATAATATTTGGTCTTCCCCGTTTAACAGTAACACGAACATAATAAGTTCTTTTTCAGGGGTAAACCCATGTGACGTATATTTGTATTCAGCAATAGGTCAAGTTTTTACTCATGATTATTCAGTACCGTTTGCAACTACCTGTAATGGCGCCAGTGTTACATTTACCGCGGCCAATGTAATAAATTCAACTGAAGGAACCGCTGACGGATTAATGGATATCGGTAAGGGCTATTTTGTTCCTGGAAATAGTTCGGATACTAGAACATTCTCATCCTCTAGTTCTCCAAACAATGGAACAATTAATATACCTGTTTACGGCTCTAGTAAAGTTATTGCAGGAGGTAACGATTGGAACCTTTTGGGAAATCCATATCCTTCAAGTCTAAGAGTTGCTACCCTGCTTCTATATAACGGCAGCTATGCTAATGCCATTTATGTCTATAATGGATCAACAGGAGCATATGAAACCTATAACTCTTCCTCTTCATTCTTTCTGTCTTCTTGTCAAGGTTTTTTTATTGACGCGAATACCACAACGGATGGCTATCTGGGCGACTTTAGATTTGTAAATGCAGCAAGAAGGACTACAAATACTACTTTTAGAAAGGTTGATAGCACAGCAACAGATACTACAATTGCGTTCCTAAGCCTTTCAAATGGTGCTCTTTCGGATCAAATTCAAATTTATCTTGATAATGAATGCTTAGATGGGCACGACTCAAAATTCGATGCTCGAAAATTAATGAATGATCACAATTTAAATTTTGCATCCCTTATTGAAACTGATCCAGTATTCGGCCCCGAACCATTTGTTTTTAATGGGGTAAACACTTTAAGTGATCAAGAAAGTAAAATCTTAAATTTATTCGTACAAACTAATGAACCTGGTTCGTTCAATATATCTTTAGATTCATTAAGAGACATGCCTTTAGGGATTGGGATACATTTAGAGGATACCGAAAATTCAACAATTACTGACCTTAGAGCGACTAACTATAATTTTAATTCGTCTGTTGGGGATACTTTAACAAACAGATTTCGATTACATTTAAATTATGATGCCTCAATCACATCGATAGAAGACTTAAAAACAACCGATTTAGCAACCATATATGAACATGAAAGAAAAATTAACATTGCGTTAAAAGACAATGAAAAATTAAATTCTGTTTCTATTTATGATGTAACGGGTAGGCTGGTAAGTTATGAAATTGGCCATTCAAATTGGATGATTTGTGATGCCAATAATTTTGGTAGCGGTATCTTTATTGTTAAAGCGATAAGTAGATCTGGTGCCATATTCACCAAGAAAATTGTGCTACATTAATATTCCTTCTAATACTTCTCACGAAAAGAAAGCCCCGATATGGAGCTTTCTTTTCGTGGGCTCTTAAGATTCGATAACTCTTTTAATTTTAATTCCTTCTTCAATAACTATTATTGGGACAATACTTTAAAGTTCCTACAAAATGGTACTGTTTCTTTAAAAATGCAATCAATATAAGGATTACCAAATTTCACATGAAACTCAAAGAAATTTAATATCCTTTCCTGGTATACACCGTTCGGATATACCTCCCTATACAATTCATTTATTGCATTTAAGAAGTCTTCATCATCCCTTTTTACAGAACTATTAACTTTTTTTCTTAATCGGGTAATAGACTTTTCAATCGCATTATCAGCCACTCCAATACTTTGACTCAACTGAGAGTCAAAATCCATTAATTCCTGGCTAATATTACTCATTTCAGATTTCAAATTGGTTAATAGCACATCCATTTTTTCGTTAAATGGGTTAACCAATCTCACATGTTCAGAAATAATTTCTTCCTTGTTTCGGTATATATCTTTTAACTTAAGCCCTAACTTTTCAATTCTTGCTAAACTCTTTCCAGTTAGAGTTAAAAATGATGATCTAATTTGAACCAAGGGATAAGAGACATTAAAAGAGTCAAAAGTTGATTTCAACTCTAACCAATAAGCTACTTCAGCACCACCTCCAATATAAACCAGATTTGGTAAAATAGTCTCTTGATATACTGGGCGTAAAATTACGTTGGGGCTAAACCTCTCCGGATAATCTGTTATCTCCTTTTCAATTTCAGATCTAGAAAAAGATATTTCCGTGTTATTCACCAAGAAACGACCATCTTCAAAAATAATGCGCTCTCTTACTCCAGTTATTACATAAAACAGGTTTATTTCACGTGGATTAACCTGAACTTTATGTAATTCATCAAATAGAGCAACAGTTTCATTAACAGATTTAAAACTAGCTCGTTCAAATAACTCTTTTTCAATTACGGGAACGAAAAGTTTTTTCAATTTCGAATGATTTCCATCAATAATGACTAATCCATAGGAATGAAATAATTCATGAACTAAAACTCTTGTAGCCTCAGCCAAATTTGAAGAACCTAAATAGGCCTTTTCTATGATTCGTCTCAGTTCGTTAGACGCAATAGAGTCTCCTAATTCAGAACAGAATTGAGAAATAGCCTCTTCAATTCCATCCAAAGAGAATTCTCCAACCATTCCCGTTTGATTGGAATTCCACTGGACTTTTTTTCCATTGATATAGGTATGATTTATTTCTTCAAAATCATGATCTTCAGTAGCCATCCAGTATACCGGTACAAAAGTATTTTCAGGGTATTTTACATTTAGCTCTTCGGCTGTTTTAATGGCAGAAACAATTTTGTAAATAAAATACAATGGCCCTGTAAACAAGTTTAATTGATGTCCGGTAGTAATAGTGAAAGTATTTTCATGCAAAAGAAATTCAATATTCTTAAAAACCTTTTTACTCTTTAAATTTCCATATTGCTCTTTAAGAACCTCAACTAGTACTTCTCGCTTTGAAGCAGAAAACTGTCTTTCATTAATTACTTGAGGAATGTTTTCGGCACTCGATTTTAAATTAAACAAGGAAGAGACATTCGATTTATCATCTAAATAATCACGGGTAAGTTTTGATAATAAGCCTACTTCTGAATAAGAAATAGAAGTACTTTTAGAATTACTCATACACCAAACCTTTTGATTTCAATTGAACGATAAATTTACATTAAATGCACAGCAAAGAAGGAATAGAAACAATAGT
>JBMYWA010000129.1:0-4214 GCA_049606935.1 Salibacteraceae bacterium | reverse complement strand
ATAAGCGATAAAGTAAATTTTAATTTCATTTATTAGGTTTGTTTGCCGTTCCTCTCAAAAACAAGTGTTGCTATCAAAGGAATTTATAAATTTGGCGATTCAATTTTGCGCCACGAATATACTAAATATAATTACGGCTCAAATTATAAATGGTTAGGTCATAAACCAAAATTTATTTATCGATAATATCATGAGTACTCAATTATTCAAACCAGTTAGCGGACACGCCAAAAAGATAACTACGCACGTTTTACACGAAATGAAACGTAAAGGAGAAAAAATTGCTATGCTTACGGCCTATGATTTCACCATGGCTCGTATTTTAGATGATGCAGATATTGATTTAATTCTTGTGGGTGATTCTGCTTCAAACGTAATGGCAGGTCATGAAACCACATTACCTATTACGCTTGACCATATGATTTACCATGCGGCATCGGTGGTAAGAGGAATAAAAAATTGCCTCGTTGTGGTTGATTTACCGTTTGGTACCTACCAAGGAAATTCAAAAAATGCCCTTGAATCTTCTATTCGAATAATGAAAGAAGCGGGTGGTCATGCCATTAAATTAGAAGGTGGTGAAGAGATTCGGGAGTCTATTGAACGAATTTTATCTGCTGGTATTCCGGTAATGGGGCATTTAGGATTAACGCCTCAATCTATATATAAGTTTGGAACCTACACCGTTAGAGCTAAGGAAGATGAAGAGGCAGAACAACTCATTAAAGATGCTAAAATGTTAGAAGAAGTGGGTTGCTTTGCCATGGTACTGGAAAAGGTTCCTGCTCACTTGGCAAAAAAAGTGGCAGAAACGGTTAGTATTCCGGTAATTGGAATTGGAGCCGGACCCGATGTAGATGGACAAGTCTTGGTTTTACATGATATGCTAGGCTTAAATGTAGATTTCTCTCCGCGTTTTTTAAGACGTTACAACAACTTTTACGAACAAATGCACGACTCAGTGTCTAATTATATTAAGGATGTCAAAACCAATGACTTCCCTAACAAAAAAGAATCCTACTAGTGAGAAGACCAGAAGAAAAACAAAGGCCAGACCTGTCTAAAATCTCTGTGATTTACGAAGACAATCACCTTATTGTAATTAACAAGTTACCAGGCCAAATTGTACAAGGTGATAAAACTGGAGATACTTCACTAGCCGAATTGGTTAAAGCATATATCAAAAAAAAATACAACAAACCTGGGGATGTTTATTTGGGTATTGTACATCGCTTAGATAGACCTACTAGTGGTATTGTGATATTTGCAAAAACTAGTAAAGCGGCTTCTCGTTTGTCTGCCATGTTTCAAAAGCATGAGGTTAAAAAAACCTATTGGGCAATTACCGCAAATCGCCCTGAAGGTGGTATGGGACGGTTAACTCATTACCTACGTAAAAATGAGGAAAAAAATAAATCGGTAGCTAAAAAGAAACCCACTAAAGGTTACAAAGAAGCTATTTTAGACTTTGAGCAAAAGTCAGATTCGGATAGGTATTATTTATTGGAAATAAAACTTCATACCGGAAGACACCATCAAATTAGATGTCAACTAGCTGCTATTGGAAGCCCTATAAAAGGAGATATCAAATACGGAGCAAAACGTACAAATATGGACGGGTCCATTTCTCTTCACTCTAGAACTACTTCATTTGTTCATCCAGTAAAAAAAGAAAATATGTCGTTTACTGCGCCAGTTACCCAAGATGACTTGTGGCAGTATTTTGAAAAGGAATTAAGATAGGGGTAATCTAATACACGTATTATTTTACTTCGCGCAATTCACACAGAATTTATTATGCGGCACTAGCAAAATTCTTTGTATTGGAATTTGTGTTTTACATCGATTGCACAAACCAAAATTCTCTTCATTTATTTGAGACTTCACATGCATTAGTCCTCTAAGTTTATTCTCTTGGGTTCTAAGTGCGGCCTCTACCACACTTTTATTATTTATGGCGTCCATACGAGAGACTCTTCCAATAGAATCATCTGGAGAAATTGGCTGGGTTTGTTCTTTATATTCTGCAATAACCTTTTGAGTTTTTTCAACTTCCTCCAAAATTAATTTTCCTACCTTGTCTATCTCCGTTTTTGTCATTTTGTAAATCTATACAAACTATTTTTTTGTTAGAGTAATAGCCCCTATTTTTTTAGGTGCAATCATTACTTTTGGGGCAAATAAAATGTCATGGTAAACCAGTTTGAAATTGTACTGCCTCAATTTAAAAGAGGCATTCATTTAATTAGCAACGAAATCATTTCTAAGTTACCTTCTTTACCAGAAAATGGGCTAATGCATGTTTTTTTGAAACATACTTCAGCTGCAATTAGCATAAATGAAAATGCGGACCCCTCGGTTAGGGTAGATATGCATACCAGCATAGAAAATATGATACCAGAAAACCAGCCTCATTTTACCCATTTAGATGAAGGTCCTGATGATATGCCTGGTCATATTAAATTGGCTTTAATTGGCAATGAAGTTACGGTGCCTATTACGGATGGTAGGTTAAACTTAGGAACTTGGCAAGGTTTCTATTTTCACGAATTCCGAAATAATCCAGCCCCTAGAAAAATTGTAATCACCCTAATGAGCTAAGAATGACAAAAGCAGAAAAAGCCAAGTATGTTTGGGAGAAACTAGAAGAAATCTACCCTACCGTTCCAGTACCATTAGACCACACTAACAACTTTGAATTATTGATTGCCGTGTTGCTTTCTGCTCAATGCACGGATAAAAGGGTAAATATGATTACTCCTGCCCTTTTCGCAAAAGCGGATAATGCCTATGACATGCAACAACTTTCTTTAGAAGAGGTAGAAGGATTTATTAAAACCTGTGGTTTGTATAAATCCAAGGCAAAAAACATAAAGAAACTAGCCGATGCCATGGTAGAAAACCACCAGGGCATTGTACCAAATAATTTTAAGGATTTAGAAGCCCTTGCAGGTGTAGGGCATAAAACAGCAAGTGTGGTAATGAGCCAAGCTTTTGGTGTTCCTGCATTTCCGGTAGATACGCATATTCATAGGTTAATGTACAGATGGGGTTTGACCAATGGAAAATCGGTTGAGCAAACCGAAAAAGACGCTAAAAAACTATTTCCTAAAGAACTTTGGAATAAGCTACACTTGCAAATTATATATTACGGCAGAGAATATTCTCCAGCGCGAGGATTGAAAATTGATCAAGATATTATCACAAAAAAAATAGGAAGAAAGAGCTTTCTTAATTCTCTTTAAACCCATTTTTTCTACTAATTAACTAAACTTTATTCTGTTTTAATAATCTTATTTGTGACAACTCCATAGGCGTTAGAAATTGTAATGAAATAAATCCCTACTGGTAAATTTTCAAAATTTAAGTTTTGCGTGTACTCGAAGACACCTTCACTTATTTGTTTTCCAGAAACAGACCTAAGAGTATATACATTCCTTCCATCTCTTTTAGTTTCAATTATTAAACTTCGAGTAACCGGATTTGGATAGATTTGATAGACAAACTCTAATTCCAAATCATTCACACTGGTAATATTAGGATTTTCTCCTATAGCCATTGATGCGTAGGATTGGTTCACCATTTTATCGATATCATTTTGTAACACAGCCAAGGCAAGTATTCTTTCTGAAACCCAGTCAGAATCAATGGCAACCGTGGTTTCGAATACTACAGAATCACCCACGTTAGCAGGAACATTAATACTCATGCCATTATTTCCATACAAAGAATAACGAAATACATCATAGTGTTCATCCTCCCCGTTTGGAGCGTTATAAAAAACAGTATCTTCCGCTAAAGCAACATATAAATTTTGAGTACCCAAATTATGAGTCGCTTCGGTGGTGATAATTGTTCTAACTTTAATAGAGTCCATTCCAACATAACTTTCCTCCACCCTAACACTTACCGGACTAGTTTGACCTTTAAAAGGATTAAACAAGGTTGGAGAATTATAACTCGTACTTGCAGAAATCACATCCCCATTAATAACCAATCTCGGAGTTGAACCAAAAATGTTATAATATCTAGTTCTATCATCGTTTTGAGCCGAATTATGCTGATTTAATATACATGAGCTATAAGGAGAACTTGGATGGATTGCCAAGTGAATCATATCTCCTGTATCTGAATTATTAAAATTATTGAAAAAACCAGGATTTCTAGATGCGCAATTAGAACATCTAGTATTGGTGAAATGTTCTACAATTATC
>JBMYWA010000128.1:0-4267 GCA_049606935.1 Salibacteraceae bacterium | reverse complement strand
AGTAGAGATAGAAACGCTTAAAAAATTAACACCATACGGAACTCAAGAAATGGTTAAAATTCCTGAATTGGAAACGGAATTAACTGCAGGTGAGTTTGAGAAGGTAGAGACATTAGAAGCATATACAGAATACGTTTCTACTAGAAAGGCAAGCGAAAAGCAAATCCAAGAGGCAGAAGTATTGTACCAAGCTAATGAAGCTAAGAAAATTGAAGCAGCCAAAATTGAGGAGGAGATATCTTTATTAAACGAAGGTTTGGAATTACTACCTGAGTCAGAAAAAGACTCGGTAAATACTTTGATAATTTCTAAAAGAGCGGAGCAAAAGAAATTATTAGCCGAAGCAGTGGTGGTTTATAAAGAAGCTAAAGTTTTGGAAAACACGGCTTATTTTAATTTGAATGAATCAAATTCTAAGTTACTCACCTTAGATAATGCAGAAGAAAGAACATTGATATTTGCCGCTTTAAATGGGAATATTAAAGCCCCAGAAATTGCTTTTGATTCTACAGATATTGATGCCATTCCAACAAATTTAGCGGGTGATATTTTTGTGGAGAATGATTCTGCTTTTTACGGAGAAACCAAACCAATTCCTGTGAATGTAGATTTGCCAACGGGTGTAATTTTAAAAGTACAAGTAGGAGCGTTTAGAAATTCTATTGATCAATCCACATTCAAAGGTTTTGCTCCTATTGTTGGTGAAAGAACATCTTCTGGGTTAACTCGATATACCGCTGGCTTATTTCAAGATTTTGAAACGGCTAATAATGCAAAAAACACCATTCGATCAAAAGGGTATTCTGATGCATTTGTGGTAGCATATTTAAACGGACAAAGAATTTCTATTGCTGAAGCTAGACGTGTTTTGGCTGGTGAGATTTCGCAATCAGAAGTGGTTGTTGATGAGGAGTCTATTTCAAACTCAGTTCAAAGTGAAGGTTCAGTTCAAGTAACGGAGATAAATTCCAAAGTGTTGGAGCCCGGCTCTGGCAATGTTCAAGTGGTGGAAGTAGCTAGTAGAGGTGATTTGTATTTCACGGTTCAAGTAGGTGTTTATTCAAATAAGATTCAGCCTGGAAGTGTGCTATCTATTACTCCCTTAAATTCTGAAAATATTCCAAATAATCTGGTTAGATATTCTAGCGGAGTATATGGTTCAATCTCTCAGGCTAGCGCTGCCAGAACTCAAATTGTTGCCATGGGTATTTCTGATGCTTTTGTGACTGCCTATTATCAAGGTAAAAGAATTCCTTTGGGCGAAGCTAGAGACTTAGTTCGAAATAATACAAATGGTTCGGTAAATAACCCATCCAATACATTAAATCAAGATGCTGATGGCAGTACGACTTCTATTCCAGTAAGCTCTAACACCGCTAACAATTCTGAAGAGTTGCCTATTTCAAGTAATCAAACTTTTTACATAAAGGTGGGGCCGTATAGCGGAGGAATTCCAGTTGATCAAGCTAGAGAAATTTTACAATTAAACTCCTTAGGGGTTATTGTTGATAAAAATAATAATGCTACTACTTATAAAATTGGTAATTTTACAAGCCGTCAAGAAGCGGAGGCTATTAAAACACAGTTAGAATCAAAAGGACTGGTTAGTCCGGAAGTTGTAGAAAATGAACAGTAATCTGTATTTATTAAAAACCATTGGTGTTTGGTCTGGTACTCCCCAAGAGCTACCTGAATCTGAAACAGATGTTTTGTTAGAGGAAGGGCGTAAGCTAATTCTGCATAATGATGACTATAACACTTTTGATCATGTAATAAAATGTTTAGTTGAAATATGTGATCACTCTACCATTCAAGCCGAACAATGTGCTTTTATTGTGCATTATAACGGTAAGTGTGATGTGATGCATGGAGAAGATTCTAAGCTGGATGTGTGTTGTAGATTACTTCAATTAAAAGGCCTTAGCGCATCCATTGAATGAAAGAAAAATTATATATTCTAATTACCTTATTCCTTATAGGGTGTAGCTCAGTTCCCATTACTTCGAGAACTCAATTAAATGTGATTCCCGAAAATCAACTTATTTCTTCTAGCAGCTTGGCTTACCAATCATTTTTGAATGAAAATGTGGTAATCAGTTCTAATAACCAAGACGCACAAATGGTTAAAAAAGTGGGTCAAAAACTAGCAAAAGCATGTCATGATTATTTAGCAGATAAAGGCGATATTTCAAGATTAGAGGGTTTTGATTGGGAGTTTAATCTAGTGAATAGTCCAGAAATTAATGCTTGGTGTATGCCAGGTGGTAAAGTAGTGGTTTATCAAGGTATTTTACCTATTACTCAAAATGAGGAAGGGTTAGCAGTTGTATTAAGCCATGAAATTGCGCATGCCGTTGCAAGGCACGGAAATGAACGTGTAAGCCAGCAAATGGTATCTGAATATGGCAGCGTGGCCGTTTCGGCTTTGTTTGCCAATACCAGCGATTCTGTTGCTAATATAGAGGCCATTGTTTCTAAAGTGTACGGCACAGGATCTCAATTGGGCTTGTTAAAGTTTTCTAGATTGCATGAAACCGAAGCTGATAAAATGGGATTAGTGTTTATGGAATACGCAGGTTATGATTCAAACAACGCCATTGAATTTTGGAAAAGAATGTCGGCTAATGGAGGGCAGAAACCACCCGAATTTTTAAGTACTCACCCATCAGATGAAAGGCGCATTAACGACATTACTACTTTTATTCCCATTGCAAAATCCTATAAAAATTAATGGATATTTGGGTGGCCATATTACTTGTTTCTTTTGGGTTAATATTCCTCGTACTGGAAGTTTTTGTTTTTCCAGGTGTGGGGCTTTCTGGCGTTTTAGGAATAATTAGTTTAGGAATTGGGGTGTTTATTGCATTTAAACTAGATACCTATCTAGGGTTATTTACTTTAGGAGGTTCCTTGGTGGGAACATCCATATTGGTTTATTTTTCCATTAAATATGACACCTTTTCGATTATGTCGTTAACAACAAACATTGACTCCAAAGTAGAAGTTAATCATATCAAAGAATTAAAGATAAATGACACCGGTGTTTCAGTTTCAAGATTAGCACCTATGGGCAAAGCTCAATTTAATGAATTCTACTCAGAGGTTTCTACACAGGGTGGGTTTATTGAAGAGAATACGCCAATTATCATTTCAAATATTAAAAATAATACCATATTCGTTTCACCAATTAAAAACTCAAACTAATGGATTTTTCCCTCGTTTTTTTAGGCATAGAAGCCGTAACCGTAATATTCCTTGTTTTTGGGGTAATATTATTACTCATGTTCTTATATTATGTACCCCTAGGTTTATGGTTTCAGGCATACGTTACTAATGTTAAGATATCTATTATTCAGTTATTCTTTATGCGTATTCGAAAGGTTCCGCCAGGAATAATTGTTGCTGGGATGATTGAAGGAACCAAAGCAGGAGTAAATTTAAATGCCGATGCAATGGAAGCTCATTTTCTAGCTGGTGGTGATGTAATAAGAGTGGTGCACGCTTTGGTTTCGGCTGCAAAAGCAAATATTGAGTTGCCTTTTGAAATGGCAACTGCTATTGATTTAGCGGGTAGAGATGTTTTTGCCGCGGTACAGATGTCTGTTAACCCAAAAGTTATTGAAACACCAAGAGTTGCTGCGGTAGCCAAAGATGGTATTCAGTTAATTGCTGTGGCCAGAGTAACGGTAAGAGCAAATATCAAACAATTAGTAGGTGGTGCCGGTGAGGATACCATTTTAGCTAGAGTAGGTGAAGGAGTAGTTTCTTCTATTGGTTCTTCAGATTCTCATAAAAAAGTTTTAGAAAATCCAGATGTTATTTCAAAAACGGTGTTATCTAAAGGTTTAGATAGCGGTACCGCTTTTACTATTCTTTCTATTGATATTGCTGATGTTGATATAGGTAAAAACATTGGAGCGGTTCTTCAAACAGATCAAGCAGAAGCAGATAAAAATATTGCACAAGCAAAAGCCGAGGAGCGTAGAGCTATGGCAATTGCCGTAGAGCAAGAAATGAAAGCAAAAGCAGAAGAGGCTAGGGCTAAAGTTATTGAAGCAGAAGCCGAAGTACCTATGGCTATGGCTGAAGCTTTTAGATCGGGTAATTTAGGTATTATGGACTACTATAAAATGGAAAACATTAAGTCGGATACCGAAATGAGAGGCAGTATTGCTAAACCTAAGACTAAAAAATCTAAAGAATAGGATTTTTAATCCAACAAAAAAGCCACTGATTTTCTCAGTGGCTTTTTTGTTGGTGTTAATGT
>JBMYWA010000127.1:0-4343 GCA_049606935.1 Salibacteraceae bacterium | reverse complement strand
TTTTTTATGTAAATATTTCTGAGCTTAAATTTTATCTTCTCCGTAAAGTTCTCCTACTTGACCACGAAGTTGCTTAATGTTTTGTTCGTATTCTTTGGCTACAATCATTAAGACTCCCTCAGATTCAACTACAATAAAATTATCTAATCCTTTTGTTGCTAATATTTTACCCTCAGGTAAACTCACAATATTACCAGTAGAATCTTCCATTAACACATCACCCGAAATAATAAAATTTCCTTTTACCGATTTGTTAATATGGTTTTGAAGCGACACCCAAGTACCAATGTCACTCCATCCAATATCCGTGTTTATTACAGAAACATTGTTTGCCTTTTCTAACACGGCATAATCAATAGAAATTGAGGGGCATCTAGCGTACACTTGATTAATAAAATCCGTTTCCTTTTCGGTATTATACACGGAAGAATTCGTTTCAAAGAATTGCATTACCTCGGGTGCGTTTTCTGCAAAACTTCTTTTTATAGTATCTAAACTCCACAAAAACATACCCGAATTCCAACTAAAATTGCCGTTGGCTAAATATTCTTTGGCTGTTTTGAGGTTTGGTTTCTCTTTAAACTGTTCCACTTTTACAGGTGTTACACCATCAGATATTGCATTCTTTGAATATTCAATGTATCCATATCCTGTATTTGGTCTATCAGGCTCTATTCCTATTGTCAGAATCTCTGCATTCTCACTCACATAACTCAATCCTGCATGCATCACTTTTTCAAAAACCGAAACTTTTGAAATTAAATGATCAGCCGGAGTAACAATCATTACCGCATTAGGGTTTTGCGACTCAATCTTTTTTACCGCATATGCCACACAAGGTGCTGTATTACGCATGCAGGGCTCGGCTAAAATATTTTGATCCAAGACTCTTGGTAATTGCTTCTTAACCAAATCAATGTAACCTTCATTTGTAACTACCAAAATATTCTCGGCAGGAATAAATGAGTTAAAACGATCAAACGTTAATTGAATCAATGTTCTGCCCACACCCAAAACATCTAAAAATTGTTTCGGATTTTTTTCGGTGCTTTTAGGCCAGAATCTACTTCCAACCCCACCGGCCATTATTACTGCAAACTGATTACTCATGTATTTCTATTGGATATACTTTTGCCATTCCATGAATGGTAAATATTTTTTTTGTTTCTAACTCGGTACACAAATAACGAGTTCTTCGTTTGGCACCTCGAACAAACTTTCGCCCATCTTCACTGCTCACTGCAAAGTAACTACCTTCTGATAAATCCTCAAGGTATAAATCTGTATTATCATCGTATTTTCTAAGAATACGAGTCAAATTAATATCTCCAGCACTACTCGCTTTCGGGTTTAAAAAGTAATTATTCAGCACATCGGTAATATCTGCTGGCCATACTTTGGCTTTTAAAAAAGGTTTGGCAATATTTCGAAAGGTACGTTTCCACTCTTTTCCATGAGGTTGAATTCTTCTTCCATATTTCTCAAAAGCATGCATATGTGCCACTTCATGGATGAAAGTAAGTAAAAAAGCGTATGGATTCAAACTACCATTAACACTAATTCGATGAGATTCATTGGGCCTCAACGGAGCTCGATAATCACCGTGTTTTGTTTTACGCTCTTTGGTTACCGTAAGCGTAAAATCAAAGTTTGCAATTAAAGGCCAAACCAAAACAGATGCCTCTTTTGGAATATGATTTTTTAGGTTTTCTAAAAATTGTTCTGATTGCATGTTATCTCCGTGGTTTCTTTTTTTGCCATGTAGGACACGGAGGGTGGCATTTTTTTTTAGATGCACAACTACCAATTAGCATAGGCCCAAGACCAATCATCCCAATCAAAAACACAATTTTCACCTTTTTCATACTGGCTTCAAATTTCATCAAAAAAAACAACATTTCCATGATTAACTTTCATTTCTAAAATAAAGTATAAGTACACTTTAATTTGTTAATGAATAATTCAGATTATTCTTCTTATTTCATTCTGTGTTTTACTTTCGTTACGGATTATTTAATATCAATTTAGTTAATGAAGTTTCTTTACCGTCTAGGCGAATACACACTTTTCTTAAATAAGGTTTTTACACGACCTGAGAAATGGAAAATGTTTCGTCAAAACATTTTAGATGAAATGGTTAGCCTTGGGGTAAGTTCATTACCTATTGTGGCTATTATTTCCTTTTTCATGGGAGCGGTAATTACCATTCAAACGGCTTCCAATACAGATGGTGGATTAATTCCATTATACACCGTTGGGTTTGCTGTTCGTGAATCAGTAATTCTTGAATTTTCACCCACTATTGTAGCACTTATTTTGGTAGGAAAAATTGGATCCAGTATCTCTTCTCAATTAGGAACCATGCGAGTTACCGAACAAATTGATGCCATTGAGATTATGGGGGTTAACTCTGCTAGTTTTCTTGTTTTACCTAAAATTATTGCTTTGGTATTTTTAAATCCGGTATTAATTACGCTGAGTATCTTTTTAAGTATTGCAGGTGGTTTTATTGCCGGAGTTGGGTCTGGCGTAATCACTCCATATGATTATGAGTACGGAATTCAATATGATTTTGAGTCGTTTGATTATGCATATAGCATGATAAAGTCGGCAGTATTTGCATTTGTTATTACATCTGTACCTGCCTATTTTGGTTATTATGTTTCAGGAGGCTCTGTTGAAGTAGCTAAAGCAAGTACTAAATCAGTGGTGCAAAGTAGCATTGTTATTCTAGGACTCAATTATTTACTCACTCAACTACTGCTGTTATGATAGAAGTAAAAAACGTAGTAAAGAGTTTTGGAGAGAAACCAGTATTACAAGACATTAGTTTCAAATTTGAACAAGGTAAAAACAACCTTATTATTGGAGCTAGTGGATCTGGTAAAACAACCATTACCAAATGTATTGTTGGGCTTCAACAACCAGATAGCGGATTAGTAGAATATAACGGAGCCAGCTTTTGGGACATGACCCGAAAAGAAAAGGCAGAATTACGTCAAAGTATTGGATTTCTTTTTCAGGGAGGAGCGTTATTTGATTCTATGACCGTAGAAGAAAACGTAAAGTTTGCTTTAAGAGTATTTTCTAACATGACCATGAAGGAAATGGATGAACGGGTGAACTTTTGTTTAGACCGTGTAAACCTTCATGGAGTAAAATCTTTATTTCCGGATGAGCTATCAGGGGGAATGAAAAAGCGTGTGGGAATTGCACGTGCTATATCTATGAAACCAAACTACTTGTTTTGTGACGAACCTAACTCAGGTTTAGATCCTCAAACTAGTATTTTGATTGACCAGTTGATTAGTGAAATTACCTATGAGTATAACATAACTACTATCGTAATTACGCACGATATGAACTCCGTATTGGAAATTGGCGACAACATTATGTTTTTACACCAAGGTAAGAAGTTTTGGAGCGGCTCAAGAACAGATATTTTGAATACAGAAAATAAAGAATTAACCGACTTTATTTACGCATCCAATTTCATGAAGGCCATTAGAGATAAGTCTAGGTAATTTATTCGATCACCAATTTTTTGATGACTCGTCTCCCCTCCTTATCGGTAAGTTTCAGCATATACATTCCAGCACTAAATCCGGATACATCTATTTTTTCTGCGTAATACCCATTAACAACTATGGTGTTTCTATATACTTGCTGGCCTAGATAATTAATTATTTCTGCTTCATAATTACCAGAGGTTACGTTCAATACCTCTAAAACAAATTGGCCATTATTTGGGTTGGGAAAAATGCTAATATCTCCTTCAAATTCATTTTCTTTTATTCCAACAGGACAACATACTAATTTGCTGGCTTTACAACCTTTTGAATCGGTGACGAATACAGTATCAGGCACATATGGCCAGCTCCAATAAATACATGTTAAAAATCCTACAGGAGTAGAATCACCAGTAGACCATATAAAAGAGTATGGTGGCATTCCATTGGTTGCCGTGGCGTATGCCGTTCCGCCTCCAGTACATATAGCAGATGCTTGCAAATCACACACATGCAAATCATCACTCACATTTAAACGAACCACCGGAATTGAGGTGGAATTATACCATGTTCCTCCAGCCGATGGATCAACAAAAACAGTGTTGGGGTCCGCATATAAATCAGAACTTTTATAGGTTACGGCATCCGAATACGTTTTAAATGTCACCAAATATTTACCAGGAGTTAATAATACTTCTGGCACACTAAAAGCTACGGGTCCTCCAATATCAGAAGCATTAAGAACAATAAATTCTCGTGCTGAAATAGGAGTTGAAAATGCACTATCATAAATGTAAATGGATATGGCTTCACCCACTACTGTTGAGCTTCCTA
>JBMYWA010000126.1:0-4447 GCA_049606935.1 Salibacteraceae bacterium | reverse complement strand
TCGTTTGACTTTGATACCTTACAAGGAAACCAAATTTCATTTACTACTCAAATTGTAAATAATTCAGGCGCCAGTACCAGTTTTACTATTTCAAATCTTCCATCTTGGATGACCGCATCTATTACATCTGGTTTTGTAGGGCCGTTAACTTCTCTTCCTGTAACGTTTACCATTCCAGCGTCTGTAAATTCTGGCACTTACCAGCAAGACATCTTGCTAACCACTGCCTTTGGTTTTGCAGAACAACTGGAAGTAAATTTAAAAGTGAGAAAGAACCCTCCTACTGGATGGGCTGTTGATCCTTCTAACTTTCAATTTTCTATGAATGTTATTGGGCAAATTGCCATTGATAGTCTAATCTCTAGAAACGAAGAGGATTTACTTGCTGTTTTTGTGAATAATGAATGTAGAGGTGTTCAAGCACTACAATACATTTCAGCTTATGACAATTATCAAGCGTTCCTTAGTATTTATAGTAACTTCTCATCTGGAGATACGCTTGATTTTAGAATATGGTCTTCTCATACAGGTGAAATTCATCCGGTGGTTGTGCATAATTTACCTACCTCCACTTTTGTAACCAACGCATTCTACGGAACAAGCTCAAATCCAGAAATGTTCTATGCAAACAACTACTTGTATGGTAGTATAGATCTTAATCAAGGTTGGAAATGGATTTCCTTTAATCTAGACGGACCAATGCTTCAAGATGTAAATGGAATTATGCAAAATCTAAACTCAGGAATGGGTGATCAAATTAAAACTAGAGAGAATGTTGCAGATGGCACAGGATCTTTCATTCAAAGACCAAGATTTGACACCTACACTTCTGGCTTAGGGTGGTCAGGTAGTGTATCCGATTCTGGAGGAATTCAAATAGGAAGTCTTTATAAAGTATTTAGCTCTCAAGCCGGAACTATTACATACCAAGGTGAACTTGTTTCTCCTGGTGATGACACCATTCAATTGGTTACTGGATGGAATTATTTAGGCTATGTTGGCAATGTAAACACTTCGTTATTAGTAGGATTAAGCAATCTATCTCCTAGCGATGGAGATCTTATTAAAAGTCAATACCAATCGGCTATTTACGATGCAAACTTTGGTTGGATTGGTAGTTTAAATACGCTAGAACCAAATAGAGGTTACATGTATAAATCGGCAAACGATCAGGCCTTTACATTTCCTAATTCGGTTTCTCAAAAAACCAATTTACCAGCATTTAGCTTAGCTGAGTTACAAAACAACTCTCCTTGGCACTTTGATTATCATCAATTTTCAGGAAATATGACCATCATGGCTAAAATTGCCAATGACAATGAAACTTTTGACTTGTATCATTCCAACACCGGACTGATAGGAGCATTTGTGGATGGTGAATGTAGAGGAGTTGGTTTACCCTTTGAAAATCCGGAAACTAATGAGTTTATTTATTTCATAACCGCTGGTGGGTTGTTAACTACAGACCAAATCACTTTCAGATTTTTAGATCAAGAAAATGAGTACGATTATGAAGCATTAGAATCCACTCCATTTAGCAATAATGGCATCACTGGATCTATTCAAGAACCATTTGAATTGACTTTACCATCATCCAATATGAAGGTGTTAAGCACCAATGAATTTGGGGTTTATCCTAATCCGTTTAATCAACAAGCTCGTATTTGGGTGAACCTACAAGAAGATACAGAGGTGGAAATGGTAATTGAAGATTTAACAGGAAAAACAATGCATCGTCAAAATTTTGGTGAAGTACCCGCAGGAGAATTCTACACAAATTTCCATGCAAACCAATTACCACAAGGAAGTTATATTCTTCGCTTAATGGTTGGAGAAAAACTCTTCACTGAAAAATTAATCATTACCAAATAAACAGATCGATGAAAAAACACATTCAAAAATTCGGTTTATTAATAACAACAATATTCTTTTACCAATTAGGAGTTGCCGCTCCTAATTGGTCGGTGAATTCGGCCAATTACAGTCTTGACTTTTCTGTTATTGCCACTTTAAATTACAATGGGGTTAACTCTATTTCCACCAACGACATATTAGGTGCTTTTGACAGTCAGGGTAATATTCGTGGTGTGGCAAACGTGAGTTACAACAACTTAGCCGGGGTTTATGTGGCAAGCATGACGGTTCTTGGAAATACTCCGGGCGATTCTATCTTCTTTAAAATTTACAACGCTAATGACGACAGTATTGTAAATGCTAGAAACCCAGCCATAATTTTTCAACCAAATATATTGGTGGGCAACATAATTGATCCTTATATAATTTCTAACATCAATATACCTTTAGCGGTACATTTAGTAGCTCCAATTTTTTCGGATTCTGTACCAATAAATACGTTTGTGGGTAAATTTACCATTAGTGCTTTTGATAGTTTAAATACCAGTCCAGATTATTTCTTTACAGACTCGGTTGGAAACAGCGACTCGATTTACTTTTTAATTAGAGACGATTCTTTGTTTACAAATGTGGTTTTTGATGCAGATAATGATTCTGTCTTTTATATCAAGGTGACGGCAATTGAGCTGGGGGTTAAGGTATATAACACTTTTAAAATTAGTGTTTTTAAACATGGGTATTCTAATGTATATGAATTGCATCTAAACGCTTCTAATTTTGCAGATTCTGTAGCTATAGGAACGTATGTAGGCAAATTTTCTATGAGTGGTTTTGACACCAATATTTACACTCCTACTTATGCGTTTACAGATACAATTGGCAATGCAGATTCTTCATTTTTCTACATTCAAAATGATTCTTTGTTTACCAATAAGCTTTTTAATTATGATAGTAACTACATTTTCTTTTTAAAAATAGATGGAAAGGTTTTAGGACAAACCATTGGTAAGACCTTTCAAGTAAGAGTGTTAAACTCTACCCCAAACGGAATAAATAATCTTGAACTTGAAGATTTTAAATTGTACCCAAACCCGGCATCTAATTATGTTCAGTTAGAATTAAATCAATTGGGATTTGATGAGATTGAAATACGTATTTACAACGCCTCCGGACAATTGGTTAAAAATATTCAGAAATATAATTCATCATACATCCGAATTGAAACTTCGGAATTTCAACAAGGAATGTATTGGGTAGAAATAATAACACCCCTAAGTAGAAACGCAAAACAATTAATAATCAAATAATTGGAAATGTTTTATTGCGTAAAAAGGCGTTTTCTTTATTGAAAACGCCTTTTTTTTGCATTAACGATAGTAGCGGCATCCTTTTTTGAGGAACGAAAAAAAGATACAGCGAATAGCGTGACCCATGAAGCGTGAGCGGAATGGGTAATGCCCAAATCCTAAAAAACAAACCTTTTAAAATCCGTGTAAAATCATGGTATCTAACTATTTTTGCATCCTCAAAAAAATTACAAAATGGCAGCACCAAAAGAAGATAATTTAAAGAAAATCATTGGTCATTCTAAGGAATACGGGTTTGTGTTTCAAAGTAGTGAAATCTATGACGGCTTAAGCGCGGTTTATGATTACGGACAAATGGGCGCGGAATTGAAGCGTAACATTAAAGACTATTGGTGGACTGCCATGGTGCAAATGAATGAAAATATTGTAGGGCTTGACTCTTCTATTTTCATGCATCCTACTACTTGGAAAGCTTCTGGCCATGTGGATGCATTTAATGATCCGTTGATTGATAACAAGGATTCAAAAAAGCGTTACCGTGCAGATGTTTTAATTGAGGATCATGTGGAGAAATACCGCTTGAAAATCAAGAAAGAAGTGGCTAAAGGTTTAAAGCGTTTTGGTGATGATTTTAACGAGGAAGAGTTTTTAAAAACGAACCCGAATGTAAAGCGTAACCAAGATAAAATTGATGATATTAATGGGCGTTTTAAAACGGCTATGGATGCGGATGATTTAGCTGGAATTAAAACCTTGATTGAAGACCTTGGCATTGTTTGTCCGATTAGTGGTTCAAAAAACTGGACGGATGTAAAGCAATTCAACTTGATGTTTGCTACAGAAATTGGCTCGGTAGCTGATTCTGCAAATACTATTTACCTGCGTCCGGAAACTGCTCAAGGAATTTTTGTGAATTTCTTGAACGTACAGAAAACGGGTAGAATGAAAATTCCTTTTGGAATTGCACAGATTGGGAAAGCTTTTCGAAACGAAATTGTAGCGCGTCAGTTCATTTTTAGAATGCGTGAGTTTGAGCAAATGGAAATGCAATTCTTTGTTCGTCCGGGTGAAGAAATGAAATGGTACGAGCACTGGAAAGAGCAACGTATTAACTGGCACAAATCTTTAGGGATTCCGCAAGAAAAATACCGTTACCACGATCATATCAAATTAGCGCATTACGCTAATGCAGCCAGCGATATTGAATTTGACTTCCCGATGGGCTTTAAAGAGCTAGAAGGAATTCACTCACGTACGGATTTTGATTTGAAACAACACGAAGAATA
>JBMYWA010000125.1:0-4481 GCA_049606935.1 Salibacteraceae bacterium | reverse complement strand
ATCCCCGTTCATGGTTTTGAATGGGGATTTTTTGTTTTAATAGGTAAACCCTACATTTGAAAACAACCATTTAAAATAATAGTTTGCCTTTAAGATTAGTTAGACCAGATGATGTAAGCCCTCACATGTTTACGGTATTGTTTTTCATCCCATTTGTTATTGCTCTAATTTATGCAACATACTGGGGTATTAGATATTACTATTGGTTTAATATCCGATCCATTGAACCTCAATTTAAGACCATTTTAGAAAAGTACTTTTCTTATTACCAACATTTATCCCCCAAACTGAAGGGAGCCTTTGAAAGAAGAGTCAGTCTTTTTATTAGGGGTAAAACTTTCTATGGTAAAGAAGGTCTAAAAATTACCGATGAAATGCGTGTTCTAATAGCGGCTACCGCAGTTCAAATAACCTTTGGATTTAAATTTTTTCAACTTCCACGGTTTTCAAAAATTATTATCCACCCTGGCACATTTTACAATGAACAAACAAAAAACTTTCATAAAGGAGAAGTGTATCCTATGGGGCGTTGGATTAGATTATCATGGGCCAGTTTTTTACAAGGCTTTGGGAACCCTCATGATGGCATCAACCTTGGGTTTCATGAAATGACTCACGCCATGAGTTTAGAAAACAGAATCAGAAACAATGGCGCTCATTCCTACATTAACAGAGGAGCCTACAATGCATGGAAGCAGTTAGCGTTAGAGGAAATGAAAAAAATAAATCGAAAAGAAAAGTCTCTTTTTAGAACGTATGCAGGAACCAACCTGGAGGAGTTTTTATCAGTTTCTGTAGAAGTATTCTTTGAACAAACCGAGAAATTTAACAAATACAATCCGTCATTGTACAAAGCCACTACTCATCTTTTACAACAAGACCCATTACCGGGTATTTTAAATCGCAAAAAATAGATGAAAAAAAATCCACGGCAGCTTGGTTTTCAAGGGGTTTTGAGAACCAAACCACCCGTGGAAAGGGGTTTGAGAGAGACATTTATTTGTGCAACAATGCCGTCTCTGGTTTAGAAATCACGAATTAACGTCTTACAAACATCCATGCATACTCTCTTCTAAAGAAGGGAGCCAATTTTGCGCTAACCCACATGCTTTCTTGTTTTCGAATCGATACAAAGGTGTGCTATTATCAAAATAATCCATCTAATGGTTTACCGTGATATTTAGGGTAACTACAACATTTTAAATTGATTTCTTTATAATGACTCAAGTTCAATTATTTTTGATTTATGCGCAGCGTGATATCAATTTTCTTTTATTTTATTTTTTCCATTGGTTTTCAAGCGCTTTCTCAAAACCAAACGGGTGCCGAAATATGGACGGATTACTTTCATTACCATAAACTTTCAGGTAAGTGGCAGTTTTATAGCGATGCCGGTGTTAGATTTCAATCATTAAACACCTCAGATAACGATTGGTGGAGACTACACATTAGGCCCTCCATTTCATACAGAAGAACTACCTTGTTAGATCTTAGAGGTGGAATTGGTATTATCTATAATAATAATGATGGCAATGAAAACTCTACATATTTTGAGTTTAGACCTTGGCAAGGTGCCAAAATTTATTGGCCAGTAATTGGAAAACTTAGGTTTGAAAATTATTTACGACTTGAGGAAAGAATGACCTATAACGAACAAGAAAATGAAACAGGCTTCTCATTTAAGGGTAGGTATCAAATAAGTACAAAAGTTCCACTTAAAAATACATCTATAGTACCAAACAGTTTTTTTATTCCTATTAGCCTTGAGTTATTTGGTGATTTATTTTTAGATGGAGAACAGTATAGAAGTGACAAATTAAGAGTTACCAGTGGTATTGGATATAGAAAAACCAGGAACCTTGACTTCCTTTTACGCGGAATTTTTCAAAAATCACCCACCCATGATGGTGTAGATGCCGTGATTCGCTTTACAGTTAAACAACACTTTGGTTTTTAACGGTATTCTGTATGAATTATGCTCCACTTACCTTTGGCTTTACCATTTGGATAAACCAATACACAACCTACAAAAAGTTCCTCTGAAGGCTGAATATTATATTCTTTAAATTCAAAATGCTTTTCCTTTTCTAGATCTTTCCAAGCCACACTAACTCGCACCAAAATGACTTCGCTAGCGTTATTGTTTTTAATAACAACATCATTTCCCATGTTCTTTAATGAACATTTACCTTCCCCTTTTTTTATTAAGGATACATCTTCAAAAGCTCTATTCATTAAGTCATTATCTTTAGAAGGAGCTATCTCAGTACCAACATCAGCCATAATAAATTGAGCTTCCGTTTCTTGCTCTTCCGTAGATTTAATATCTTCTTCCTTTATTTCTTTGGTTTCTTTTAATTGCACATCATTTTTTTCTGATGCTGCAGGGCTTAATTCTGTTGTTGTTTTAAGTATTTCAGATTTCTCTTCTAAAACTTCTTCTTCCACGTAGTCTTCTATATCCTCAGAAATCAAAAAATCCTCTGTATTTAAATAATTGTTAAGGTTGTTAAGTCCTCGTTCAAATGTGGGGGCCATTTCCTTTTCAAAGTCAACAAATAACCCAAAAGCTCGTTGTAAAAATGGCATCGACATATAAAAACCCCATTCTACATTTGACGTTTCTGTATCTATTTCAGTTATTTCAAAATACGCATTTGCAGAACCTTTACCCTCAAAGTTTAAATCAATTAATACCGATTTATTAGGGCTACTCTTAATAATTGTTTGTTTTCCATTTCCTACCATAGGTTCTTTGCTTTTCCAAATAGCACTACTACCTTCTCCAGAACCACGTTTATATTCATAGGTAGCATTTGGATCTAGGTCAAACCATGGCGACCAATTCTCCCAGTTTTGAAATGCATTAACTTGCTTAAAGATAATTTCTGAAGAATGCCCCATTTCCATGGATCTAGAAACTTTAATTTCACTAGGACCAGCAGCACAAAGTCCTAAATAAACTACCACTAAGGCAATGATAACGTATAGTATTTTTTTCATAGCTTCAAGAAATATCCTCAGCCAAGATACATAAATATACGATTAATGTCTCTTCTTGATTATCTATTACTAGGGGCATTCTGTTTTCAAGCCTTGCAAAACTCCAGACTATTTAATGCCTGAATTCTCTTCGCATTTCCATGATTGAGAATAAGAGTCCTTTACCTTTCTCCTTAAATTGTAGAAACTACATAAGCCTAATCATAATACTCTGCTTGATAATTATACGTGTTAGAGGTTTTATCAAGATCTTCAAAACAAACAGAGGAATTACTTCCCTCTACATCCAGTTGATATGCAGTTTTTTTTATTGGACTCAAAAAATGCCATGTACCCCCACAAAGTGGAGAATTTACAAGGTCAGCATTAATATTACTCAGTTAATGATCCTATTTTTTAGCATCTAACAAATCAATTATCCATTTCATAACCACATCATCTTGTAATATTGACCATGAATGTGGATTTGCAGTTCCATCCATTCGTTTACCTTGATTTTGAGAAATTATTACCGAGGCATTCGGGTTTCCATTAATTTTTAACTGATTCACAAATGAAACAATGTCGATTCCATTCCAGTCGTATAAATCTCTGCGCCTTTGATTTATTAAAAAGTCCGTATTTAAATCTGAAAACATTAAAATACCTACATCATTTAAAAACTGAGTATTGCCTCCTTTGGGTGCACCAAACGAATAAGTAGATGCTTCCATATAAGCTTCTGGATATTCATCAGGAGAACCTCCATAAATTTGATTGTAAACTTTCAAAAAGAACTTGCTTTCTGCTACTCCAGCTTCTGAAAAGCCTCTTTTTACCTCCCGTTCGCAATACCTATAAAAACGGGCATTATCCAAAAACGGATCTAACCCAATTACACCTATAGGCTTTAAAAACGTAGATTGAAATTTTTCAGCGTGGATGGCATAAGTTAGCGAAACCATTCCTCCATTAGAAAGCCCACAAAACACAAAATGATCTTTCGAAACATGGTATTTTTCGCATACATTTTTGAATACTTCATTTAGAAACTCAATATCTGGAATCCTTTGAAATGTACCCCAATTAAATGAAGGAATAACTACTAACATATTTTGTTCGATTGCATTTTGGGGTAAGGATATCTCTTTCTCTAAATTTTCTACTAATTGCCCTCCACTTGGAAAAATGACTAAAACACCTACCGGTTTATTTTTTGGCTTTAGTACATCGTAAAACAGATCTGTGGATTCTCCATCACCAAAGTAAAAATGATTAGAGTCTTGGGTAGACATTACTATTCTCTCATAATCTTGTGATCGGCCTACAAGAGAACCGAAAACAATAATTAGTACAATCAAAATGCTTTTCATAATAAAAATTTTAGGTGTTCAAACGTAAAACATGCTTATGCAAAATTGTTTGGTGTTGACGTTAACAAATCAAAAAAAACGTAAATAATTAGGGTATAAATAAAAAAACGCCCACGGTGGAAGCCA
>JBMYWA010000124.1:0-4563 GCA_049606935.1 Salibacteraceae bacterium | reverse complement strand
TAGTCAAAAAAATATTTGGAATGCCACCTGGTGAGTATGCGGCATCTGAACCGCAATATAGGTTAGGACTAACCTTTGTTTTTATTGGAATGCTAATCCCTTTTGTGATGTCTTATATACCCGTTTTAATTCATTCAGGATTCTTTATTGAACAAGATTTATGGATAAACCTCGCAGGCGATGTGTTATTTATTTTAGGAGTTCTTGTTGCTGGAGAACAATTTACAACCAAGGTGAAAAGCTTATTTACTTGGGATAGATGGGAACTTGGTGACTAAATATTGCTATTTCAACATCACCTCTTTTTTTAGGATGATTGACCTTACCGAATCTTTATGAATAATTTTATATAACTTCTCTTCCAAATCGCTTTTATTGGTATCTAAAATTAGTTCGCAGTATTCAGATCGAGTAATATTGGAATAATCATTACTGTCAATTTGTATGATTTGATCATACAAACTCATGTTTTGAGAACCCGTAGTTGATTCAGTAAAAAGAAACCCTACACGTAATTGATTGTTTTCAAATTGAGGTTTATAGCCATATGATTTTACTTCTGTGTTTTGATATTCCGATACAGAATCCAATACAATTTGGTTTCTGCCCCAATCCAAAGTAATAACATAGTGTTCAAAAAATCGAGTGCCTAGAGTGGAGGACGTGTTGCCCTTAGAGGCAGTAATAATTTTATTCTCTAATTGAACAGAGCCAATAGTAATGGAATCTGGTTTGAAATAAAAAAGAGTATCAGGAACTCCCATTCCATAAATACCCGATGAACTATGTCCGTAACCAGAGGTGATTGGCATATTTGGCTGGCGTTTACGTGCATTTTTATAGGTTTCGTAATTTAAGTCAATATTTCCTCCAGAGCCGGTGTCTAGGGTGACACGTTTTTGAATAATGTTTCCAATTTTCACATCTATTATTGGTGTGCCTGTATGTTTTACCGTAAAGGGGATGGTATCTAAGTTAGAAGTGAATAACAATGAGTCTGTAGAATTGGTAATAATTATTTCTTGTTTTTGATAATCAATTTGCCACACAGAATTTCGCATTACATTAGCACCGAGTATTCCATCAAATTCCATGCAATCTAGTACTACGGCTTTTTTTAAATCCATGATGGCTGCAGTGGTATTAAGATAGTTCAAGCCTCCAATGCTAATAGTATCTATATTGGCGTAATCTACCCTATGTCTCTCGCCTTGACTATCTCTAGTTTTTGACTTTCCAGCTGCTTTTAGATTTAGTTTTTCACCCAATTCTAAACTTACCACATTAGGTGCTCCGGTGTCATATAAAAAATCATATTCTTCACCTTTGATATTCACTTTCAAGATAATTAGACCCAAACGCATTTCAAACGGTATAACCACCTTATAGTTTGGTTCTGCAATTTCTCCACCACCCATTAATTTGTAAACCTTGGTGGAGGAGCAACCCATTGATCCAATTAAAACGAAAATTATAGCGGAAATGATTAATGACTTCATTTAACGAAAATAGGGTACTGTAGCGGTTTTTAAAAGAGGAAGGTTGGTATTTGTAAAGCAAGTTATTTTGGTATAAATATATTTTGTTTAACAAAATAATAAAAAGAATAAACAAATAGTATGTTTGCCTCACAAATTCATTCCGATGGCAGCAAAAAAATTAGAAAAAAAAATGATGGAGGCTTATACTAAGCACATCTTGGTAGAGGGTAAACCTCCTGTTTCTGTTTATTCTTTTACAGAAATGAATAAATGGAAGGAGAAAGATTTTTATAAACATTATGCCTCATTTAAAGATTTAGAATCACGAGTATTTATTGAGTTTTTTGATCAAACAATGAGTGTACTTAATAAGGACAAATCCTTCGAAGATTTTGATGCGTTTAATAAGCTTTTGAGCTTTTACTATACTTATTTTGAGTTATTAACGGCAAATAGAAGTTTGGTTTTTAGTCTATTAAAAAACGATAAGAATACTTTTTCCTCATTAGCAAAACTTAATGGCTTAAAACATAACTATCAAGAAATGGTAGGTGGATTGAAAATTGATTCTATGAAGTTTCCAAATGATACCCTTGATAAATTGAAGTCTAAGGGAATGGAAGAAGCAGCTTGGGGACAGTTTTTATTAACGTTAAAGTTTTGGATGGATGATTCCTCTGCCAATTTTGAAAAAACCGATTTATATATAGAGAAATCTCTTAGGGCTGGGTTTGAGGTATTAGAAATTTCGCCCTTACAAAGTGTGGTAGATCTTGGTAAATTTCTTTTTAAAGAAAAATTTCAAAAGCAAGCCTAATGGAAACCATAGATAGAATTCCAATAACAAAAATTCAACGAGCCACTAAAATAATGGCTACTGGGGCAAAGGTTGGTGTGAATTATGTGAAGTACTATAAAGACAAGGTTATTGCCGATGAGGTAACAGCTAAGCAAAAATTAGATAGAAATAATGCCGAAGACATTTATGATGGATTGAAAAATCTGAAGGGTAGCGCCTTAAAGGTGGCTCAAATGTTAAGTATGGATAAGAGTGTTTTACCGCAGGCTTATGTGGAGAAATTTAGTCTCTCTCAGTTTTCTGTTCCGCCATTATCTCCAGCTTTGGTCACTAAAACATTTAAGAAATACTTTGGTAAATCACCCAACGATATATTTGATTCATTCAATTCTACAGCACAACAAGCAGCAAGTATTGGTCAAGTGCATCAGGCTTCTTTGAATGACAAAAAATTAGCCATAAAAATCCAATACCCAGGAGTTTCAGAAAGCATTAAATCAGATTTAGCAATGGTGAAACCAATTGCGATGAGCATGTTTAACATTCCTGCAAAGGGTAGCGAAAAATATTTTAAAGAGGTAGAGAACAAATTGGTAGAAGAGACCAATTATGAAATGGAAATTTCTCAAAGTATGGAGGTTGCCAAAGAATGCAGGGATATTGAAAATTTAAAATTTCCAGATTATTACCCTGAATTTTCGTCTAATAGAATTATTACAATGGATTGGATGGAAGGTATTCATTTAGCGGAGTTTGCTAAATTAAATACCAATGAAAATCTTGGTAAGCGAATTGGTCAGACTCTTTGGGATTTTTACATGTTTCAAATTCATTATTTAAAAAAGGTTCATGCAGATCCTCACCCAGGAAATTTTTTGGTATCTAAAGATATGAATCTGGTTGCATTGGATTTTGGGTGTATGAAGCAAATTCCTGAAAATTTTTACGTTCCTTACTTTCAATTAGCATCTCCTGAAGTTTTTAATAATACAGAATTATTTACCGAAAAGTTAATTGAATTGGAAATGATTAAGTCCACCGATTCACCTAAGCATGTGCGTTTGTTTACAGAAATGTTTTACGAGATGTTAACCTTGTTTACGCGTCCTTTAACGGCCAAAACTTTTGATTTTTCTGACGCTGGATTTTTTCAAGAAATCACAGCACTAGGAGAAAAGTTTTCGGGTAACAGCGAAATTTTCAAAGCAGATGCCACAAGAGGGTCAGAACATTTTATTTATATGAATAGAACCTTTTTTGGGTTGTACAATCTAATGTTTGATCTGAAGGCGAAGGATATTAATATTAACAGCTATTTGAAATACATCAAGTAAGGATGAAAAATTATGTAATTATTGGTGGTTCTTCTGGTATTGGAAGAAGTGTAGTAGAGAAATTGACAGCAAAAGGGCACCGAGTATGGGCGACTTTTTTCTCAAAGGATATGACACACCATGAAACTCCAAATGTGTCTTACCATTATATGGATGTGACGCAGGAGGAATTAGATTTTTCTTGGTTACCGAACGAGGTGAATGGTTTTGTTTATGCTCCAGGAGCTATTGATCTATTGCCTTTTGGTAGAATGAAAATGGAGAAATTAAATAGGGATTTTCAACTTCAAGTTATGGGAGCTGTAAAATCATTGCAATTGGTGATGCCAAAAATGAAGCGAGCCGAAAATCCAAGCATTGTGCTTTACAGTACGGTAGCCGTTCAGATGGGATTTAATTTTCATTCGCAGGTGGCCATTTCCAAGGGAGCTATAGAGGGTTTGACTCGTTCTTTAGCAGCAGAGTTTGCCCCAAAAGTTAGAATTAATGCAATTGCTCCAAGTATTACTAAAACACCTTTGGCTGAGAAATTCCTGAGCTCAGAGGCCAAGGTGGAAGCCAATGCGCAACGACATCCACTTAAACGAATAGGGGAGGCAAGTGACATTGCAAATGCCACGTTATTCCTATTAAGTGAAGAAAGTCATTGGATGACAGGTCAGATTATTAACGTAGACGGGGGTATGTCCCGTATAAAATTGTAATAAATATGTTTGGATTATTTAAATCAAGTAAAAAAAAGCTTGAAAAAAAGCGTGAGACTTTGTTAAAACAAGCGTTTCAGTGGTCAAAAATTGACCGAAAACTAAGCGATGAGTATTATGCGCAAGCAGATGCCATTGATAAGGAATTAGCAGGGATGTAGCTATGACCTCTCCAGGGTTTTATGGAGATTTATAATCAAAAGAAAGAGTCAATGCTTATTGGCTCTTTTTTTATGCAAAAAAAA
>JBMYWA010000123.1:0-4743 GCA_049606935.1 Salibacteraceae bacterium | reverse complement strand
AGATATGTAGCCAAAGTTTTTAATGATGAATGGATGAAAGAACAAAACTTTATTTAATAAAAAAAGGCGAAGATTAATCTTCGCCTTTTTAATTGCTGTTAATTATTATTCAAATGTTCCATTTTTAGCAATGAAATGTGTTGTTTCTAATGACAACCTTTCGGCATTATAGGCGGAATAATCTCCCGAAAAAGCTACTCGTTTTTCTATAGTTTCTTCAAATCGCCCCATGGCATCTAGCGTTAATTCACAGGCTTCACGAACACCATGGTTTCCCCCATCATTTTTGGTAATGAAATCATAATACCCTTTTTCTCGGCAGTAATCAATAAACAAAGGATTTGCATCTCTATTAATCATAACTCTATGTGCTACCTCTTTAGCTAAAGACAAATCCAGTATATCATCAAATACAAACATTACCTCATCTGGATTTACGTTGTGTTTATCTTTTAAAAACGCCAGAATTTCAACCTTATTTTTTGCACTTGAAAATGTAGCATCTAGATGCTCTCTTTGCGCCCAATATTTTGCGGTCACATTGTTTTCTCCAGATATAATGGCAGTAATTGGCATAACTCCATTTTGCAACCACAAACCAAAGCGCAGCATATTAACTCCCATGCTATCTGCTTCACTAAAGGAACTGCTCTTGTTTTCATTTTTATGACCCGCATGGAAAACTCCATCCCAATCAAACAATACCACTCTTATTTTAGCTAACTTCTCTTTCATATTATCACTTTTACTATCGAGACATAAATACTCTTTGGTCTCTCTCTTTTAATCTCAATTGGGCCAGAATTGCATCTACCCTATTAATTAATTCTGAATATCCGGCCGCTTCTTCGTTCATTCCCTTTTTGGTATAAGATGAACTCAAGGTTTCGTAATAATCGCGTAAATCAACCAATCCACTTACAGCATAATATCGCACATACCAACCTAAATCATTTGAAGCCTCTTTGCTTAAAATATTTACTCCCTGATTCTGAATTTTTAAATCATCGACAAGGAAAAGATATTCAGAATACAAATCAATAAACGACATTACTTCATAACCTTCTGCTCTTGGATACAATTCGGTAAAGAAACTGGCATTATTTTCATTGCCATATACTGAATACACTTCAGCTACTGAAAACAGCACATCAATATTTTGTGAATTACTATGCTTATTGGCGTAGGTCATCCCTTTTACAGAATCGCCAATAGCTATCCCTTTAATTAATTCGGCAATCACAATATAAGAACTGTCTGCCTTTATTTGAGCCTCAAAAACACTCATCATTCCCTCTGCCCAAGAATATTTATCATACAAGGCAATAGCGGCTTCTGCTCGCACATTTGATTCGGAATCATTTTTTAAGGTAGAGATTAATACATCTTTTAGTTTTAAATCTTCAATCTCATCAAATACCACATAATTGGAAACAGCTAATTCTCTAATATCAGAATTATCATCTACCATGGCATCTAATAATATCGATTTATTTTTTGCTTTAACCGCAAACATCACTGCTTCATATTTATCCATATACAATGGGGCATGGTGGTACATAAAAGCCATTTCCTGAACGGTATGTTTATCTTCCTTTTCACAAACCAAAATTTTTCTAGCGTCAAAATTCACCAAATCTGGATAGGATTTTACAGGAAAGCTGAAGGTTTGATTAAGACTGTCTACCATCACTGAATACGTCTTCTTAAGCCCTCCCTCGTAAATATCAATATCTACTGGAAATTTAAATTGCTGCCATTCATTGACATCCTGTACTTGCGATACATGAATGTTTTGAACCGCATTGGCCGTATCATAAGAATAAGAAATTTCCAACTTTGGATGTCCTTTACCCATAAACCATTGGTTAAAAAACCAGTTTAAATCTTCACCTGTAGTTTTTTCAAACTCTAATCGTAGTTGATGTATTTCAACAGCGCTAAACTCATTATTATGTAGGTAGTTCTTTAAAGAGGTAAAAAATGCTTCATCCCCTACATAATTTCTAAGCATATGCAAAATTCGACCGCCCTTTGCGTACGAATGACTATCAAACATATCATCTGGTTTATTGTAATGAAAACGAATGGTATTTTTTACCGACCCACTATTTGCTTCTCGCAAATAAGAATTCAAGTCATAATTCAACGCATGATCTGCAAACATTCTTCCGTACTTATGTTCAAACCATAAATACTCACCATACGTTGCAAACGATTCGTTTAACGGTAAATTAGACCACGATTCACAAGTTACCACATCACCAAACCAATGGTGAAATAATTCGTGAGCCACTGTAGCTTCATTATCACCATCAATCATTTCACGATGTGTTTGTTGTACAAAATCACCAAAGATTACGGCTCCTACATTTTCCATCGCCCCAGAAACATAATCATGAGCAACTACCTGAGAATACTTACTCCAAGGGTACGGATACCCCAATAAATTGGAATAAAAAGTAATCATTTCAGGGGTGTTTTTGAAAATCTCTCGTGCGTAAGGCTCATAGTCTTTATCTACGTAATAATGCACATCCATTCCGTTTAAAGAGTCCTTTACAACTGCATATTCGCTTACCGCCATCATAAAAAGATAGGGTGCAATAGGTTTGTTCTGAATCCAAGTATCTGTTCTAAATCCGTTACCATCCTTTTTAGAAGAAACTAAATCACCATTTGACAGCGTCACAAACCTGTCTTCTACAGTCATGCTTATTTGATGCGTACATCTTTCATTGGGTGAGTCTACGGTAGGAAACCATACCGAATTAGCCTCGGGTTCACCTTGTGTCCATAATTGCTGAGGTTTTCTGGTGTCATTACCCAGCGGGTTAATAAAGTACAACCCTTTATCATCAGTAACCGCAGTTCCTTTAGTGGTTCTTCGCTCTTCGGGCTTTGCAGTATAGTTAATGTAAATCTTTATTTGCTCTGATTTCGCATAGTTCCTATCTAAAGAAATGGCCAGCACATCCTCTACATAAGAATACTTTAATGGAGTTTTTTCTGAAAGTTTTAACATTCCAACTTCACGAATCTCCATTCCCTTAGCATCTAGTACCACCACATCTGTTTGGTAAAAATAAGGCTTAAGGGTAATTACTGCCTCGCCATCCATGTATTGCTGCTCCCAATCAAAACTTACTTTTAAATCGGTATGGATAATATCAATGGTTCTAGTTCTAGAGGCTTTATATTCACTCTGTCCAAACACTTCAATAGCCGTTAACTCTACTGCTTTATCCAAATACTTTGAATTATTTTTAGAAGATGTACATCCTGAAACAAATAATGAAATAACTGCTAAACTTAAAAATACCTTATTCATGAACTTGATTTTAAGACTTTAAACTGACTGTAAAGACTATTTATTTGCAAGATAGAAAAGTAAATAAATCATCTATCTATATTGGTTAATAAATGCAGAAATTGCTTCGATAAATCTATGAAAATTGATTCTATAAAAAACAGTAAGATTATTACCTTTGAGGTCTAAAATATAGAGTCATGTACAATATCAAAATCAACGAAAACAACTACGATGTAGTTCCTCAAAATGGGCAGAACCATGAAGGCACTGTGAATGGGAATGATTACAGCATGGACATGGCTCAAAAAGATGCTTCCAATTGGATTATTAATAAAGACGACAAAGAATACCGTGTGGAAGTAGCCCATTTAGATACAGATAACAAAGTAGCTACCATTAGAATTAATGGCAGAAAGTACGCTTTAAAACTTCAAGATCAATTTGATCAGCTATTAAAAGATCTAGGTTTGGAAGGAATGGCTGTTAAGAAAATAAGCGAAATAAAATCTCCAATGCCAGGTTTGGTATTAGATATTTTAGTTAAGCCAGGTGATGTCATTAAAAAAGGAGAGCAAGTTTTAGTACTAGAAGCCATGAAAATGGAAAACATCATTAAGTCGCAAGCTGATGTTGTAGTAAAAAGCGTTGAAATTGAAACTGGAGTTGCTGTTGAAAAAGGTCAGGTTTTAGTGAAGTTTGAATAGCCATTAATTTACTATTTCAATAAACTGAATCTCATTTAATTTAGATAACATCGGATAATTTTCCAGCTTACCATTAATCACTACCCGGTATCCCTTATTTACTATTGAGGTAACCTCTTGCACCGTTGGAGTTTTTCTATACGCCACGTGTGACGTATAGAACATAAATTCAATAGGTCTGCTAATATTAAACACCACATTTTTTTCTTTTTTAGTATTCCTTTCAAAGTTTTTGAAGGAATTTACCCACCTAGGAGTCCTTTCCCTCTGAGTAAAAGGCTTCATTCTTTCTATACTAAACCTAATAGGGAGCGCAATTAATAATATTACAATTGTTTTAGTAATCCATTGGTGTTTTTCTAAAGCCTCCTTGTTAATTAGAGCCTCAATAAAAATAGCTATTATTAAAAAAACGGCTGGAGCCGCAAACATTGTATATCCCTGCATTTTTGTAGCCACGAAAGAAAAAAATATGTACGGTACTATAAACCAAATAGAAATTGCCCAATAGCGAAAATCTTTCTTTTGTTTTACAGTTTTATACAAAAACCACAATACAGGTAAATAAACCAACTCTCCGTAATTTATTCGGAGTTTTTCAAAGTGGTAAAACCAGCTACCACCCTGGTCGGATAAAACTTCCGTAATATGAAGCAAGTTATACGTTGATTCCCATAAATATTCTTGAGGAAATTCGGTAATAGCATACCATTGCCAAGGGATTAC
>JBMYWA010000122.1:0-4784 GCA_049606935.1 Salibacteraceae bacterium | reverse complement strand
TAGTTATTCTGGTTTATAAAAGCTGACTTCGGCTCCGCTCAGCCTGCTTTTTCTTCAACCTAAAATTGAAGTTTTTGGTTTACTCCAATTAAATTTGCTAGCTAATTGCTAATTTTACGCCTCCATTACCATTTAACCTGAATTTTCTTTTTCAAAACCTAATACTCAAAAAGTAGCGCATAAAAAAGCCGCTGACCAAATTGATCAGCGGCTTTTTTAAAAAGTTTTGAATTGTCTTATTCGCTAACCACTTCAAAAGTAATGGTAGATTCCACTTCTTTATGAAATTTGATTTTAGCTTCGTAAGAACCAACATTTTTGATTGGCTCATTAACAATTGAGATGTTTTTTCTGTCTACAGTTACACCTAAAGCATTGATTGACTCCGCTAATTGGATAGTGTTAACCGATCCAAAGATCTTTCCACTCTCACCAACTTTAGCACCAATCTTAATAGCCATAGCTTCTAATTTTGTAGCGAAACCTTTAGCTTCTTCTACAATTTTAGCTTCTTTATGTGCTCTTTGACGTAAATTTTCTTCTCTTACTTTTTTAGCAGACTCAGTCGCTAAAATTGCTTTTCCTGTAGGGATCAAGAAGTTTCTTCCGAAACCTGCTTTTACAGTTACCAAATCAGTTGCGTAACCTAACCCTTCAATGTTTTCGTTTAATATGATTTCCATTTCTGTCCTCCTTATTATTTTAACATATCAGCTACGTAAGGCATTAAAGCTAAGTGACGAGCTCTTTTTACAGCAGTAGCCACTTTTCTTTGATACTTTACAGATGTTCCAGTAATTCTTCTTGGAAGCAATTTACCTTGCTCGTTAACGAATTTTAGAAGGAACTTAGGATCTTTATAATCGATATATTTAATACCTGATTTCTTGAATCTACAGTATTTATCTTTTTTTACCTCAATTGCAATTGGAGATAAATATCTAATTTCTGATGAATTTGAAGCCATTCTTAGTGTCTTTAAAGATTAATGAATTAAGCTTTCGCTTCTTTCTTAAGGTTTCTACGACTTTCAGCGAAAGCGATGTGATGTTTCTCCATTTTTACAGTTAAAAATCTTAAAACACGCTCGTCACGCTTAAATTCTACCTCAAACTTGTTAATTAAATCACCTGCTGCTTCGAATTCGAATAGGTGGTAAAAACCAGTTGATTTTTTCTGGATTGGGTACGCTAACTTACGTAAACCCCAGTTCTCTTGGTGTACCATAGTAGCACCATTTGTTTTCAAGAACCCCTCAAACTTGCTTACTGCTTCCTTTACCTGATCTTCAGATAAAACGGGAGTCAAAATGAAAACAGTTTCATACCTTGTTTGCATTGTTGTTGTTTTTTATTATTCCCCAAAATTGGGTCGGCAAAAGTAATTATTTTATTTCGGAAATAAAACAAGGAATTAAGTAATTTTAATAGAAGTTAAACCATCTGGTTTTCAGAACGCAACAGACGGAATAAGAATCAACTTATTTACAACCCATATTCACTTAACATGTAAATCAAAGCGGCCATATTCGCACCTCCCAATTCCAACTCTCTTTGATTTACCTTATCAAAGGTATCTGACGCTGCATGATGGTAATCAAAATAGCGTTGAGAATCTGGGCGATAACCAATAAGCAAGGTTTTCTCTGCATCTAACTGACCTATATCGGCCCCTCCATGTCCGTGCTCAAAAGCATATACATTGTAAGGTTTAAATAAAGGTAACCAGGCAGAAACCTTATCTAGGCGTTCATCATGCGTTTGAAAAACAAAATACCTAGGGGTAAATCCACCTGCGTCACTTTCAATAGCTGCTATTACATTTTGATTTTGACTTTTTACAGAGTCTGCAAATGCCTTACCTCCTCGTAATCCGTTTTCTTCATTCATAAATAATACCGCTCTTATGGTTCTTTTAGGTTTAAGATTTAAGGCCTTGAATAACCTTAAGGCCTCTACCGACTGTACTACTCCAGCACCATCATCATGTGCTCCATCTCCATTATCCCAGGCATCTAAGTGACCTCCAACTACTACAATTTCTTCTGGTTTTTCGGATCCGTAAATCTCTCCAATTACATTGTATGAAAGGGTATCTGGAAAAGTTTCACAATTCATGGTAAACGAGAATTCCGTTTTTGGATTGATAGCCAATGTTTTTGATAATTGATTAGCATGAAAAGTACTAATGGCAGCAGATGGAATTCCTTTATTACCATCCCTTGTTCCCATGCTTCCGGTATGTGGATATTTGTCAACGATAGTGGTTAGCGATCGAACAATTGCTCCAACCGCTCCTTTTTCTTGAGCTACCCATGGACCAGTCCATCGTTGACCACCACAATGACTGTAAGCTCCAAAAGTTCGAATGTACTTTGGATCCATTGGGCCATTAAAGAATACAATTTTTCCTTTTACCGAAGAATTATCCATTGCTTTTAACTCCTCTACCGATTTCACCTCAATCACAGTTGACACAATAGGTTTTCCTTTAGTTCCAACGGAACCTCCAAGAGCACAAATCTCTACGGGTATTTCATCCGTGCCACTCTTGAAATAAGCTGTTTCTTTTTCTCCTCTCACCCAATGCGGAACCATTACTGGTTGTAAGTAAACCGTATCAAAATTGTACGATTCCATTTTCCCCTTCATATAATCTACCGCACGAGCAGCTTCATCAGATCCACTTAATCTACCCCCGATTTTGTTGCATAAATGCTCTAACACTTTATAGCTTTTTCCTTTGGTAAGCGCTGTGTTAAAAAATTCTTTTATGACTAAGGTGTCATTCCTTTTAGTTTCAACCAATTGCAGTTCCGCTTGGAACTCTTGACCAAACCCAATTGAAAAAATTGCTAAAAACAGAATAGATAGGATACTTCTTTTCATATGAAATATTTGAGCGGGAAAGGTAAAATAAAATGATGAAGAATAGGATTCAAATTAACCTCTACGGTTAATTTCATCTCTAAATTTTGAAGCCGATTCGTAATCTTCGGTTTCTAGGGCTTTGTTGAGTTTATCGTTTAAGTCATTTAACGACATTTTTGACAAATCATTTTCGGTAGAAATTTCTTCTACTTCTTCTTCAATAAATTCATCATCAATAGGTTCGATAGGCATACTCGCCTTATCTAAAATAAAATTGTACACATAAATAGGCGCTTCGTAGCGCACTGCCATAGCGATGGCATCGGAGCTACGAGAATCAATCTCGTGCTCCGTTATTCCATCTGTTACAATTAATTTGGCATAAAATATACCATCCACTAGGTTGTAGACCAACACCTCTTTGAGTCGTAAATGGAAAACATCCAATACATTCTTAAAGGTATCATGCGTAAAAGGTCTTTGCGGTTTCATGTTTTCTAAAACCACGGCAATTGCTTGCGCTTCAGGGCCTCCAATAACAATTGGCATTCTACGTCTACCCTCTTTTTCTTTTAAAAGTAAAAGGTACGCTCCAGCTGAAGTCTTTCCATACTCCAGCCCATGTAGAATTAACTCAATTTTTATAGCCACAACCTAACTTGTTTTTTTTTAGTTATTTGCTTTAAAAGCTTTAGCTGCCTCAATAATTTTTGGAACTACTTCAAAAGCATCTCCAATAATTCCGTAATCTGCTGCTTTAAAGAAAGGTGCTTCTGGATCGGTATTAATTACCACAATCACTTTAGAACCATTTACACCAGCTAAATGCTGAATAGCTCCAGAAATACCTACCGCAATGTATAGATTAGGACGAATAGCTAAACCTGTTTGCCCCACATGTTCATGGTGAGGTCTCCAATCTAAATCAGATACCGGACGAGAACAAGCTGTAGTTGCCCCTAAAATAGTAGCCAACTCTTCAATCATTCCCCAGTTTTCTGGACCTTTTAAACCACGACCAGCAGAAACCACTAATTCCGCTTCTGGAAGAGGCACTTGACCACCTAAATCTTCTTTTTTGGTTTCTTTTAAAGTAATTCTAGCATCACCAGGAGTTCCGTTAAAATCTTCTACAGTCACATTCCCGTCTGTTGGAACTGCTCCTACTGCGTTTGGTGTTAAACCAATGATTTTAATTTCGCTATTGAATTTTACTTCTGCAAAAGCTTTTCCGGAGAATACGGCTCTTTTTACTGTAAATCCATTACTCAAGTCTGGGTATCCTAAAACACCTGCTACCAAACCTGCTTTCATTTTAGCAGATACGATTGGTGCAACCGCTTTACCAGTTACATCGTAAGAAAAGATTATAGTATCGGCTCCTACTTTGGTTGCTGCTTCTGCAACAATTGTAGCTAATTGGAAAGGTTGCACATTATTAATGCTTCTTTCTACCATTACTTTTCCAGCTCCGAAATTTCCTAACTTAGCGAATTCTTCATCAGAACCACCTCCATACGAAATAACATTTAACTCAGTCCCAGCATCTGATGCTAGTTTAGCGCCATAAGACACTGCTTCAAATGAAGCTTTAACCAATTTATTTTCCGAACATTCGGCAAAAACTAATACTGACATACCTTATATAACTTTAGCTTCTGAGTGTAACATTTCAATTAATTCTGCAGCATTTTCTGGGTCGATTAATTTAACCGCAGATTTTGCTTCTGGTAAACTGTAACTGGTAATTTCAGTTAAAGTATCTGCCTCTACCGCAGGAACCACTTCTAATTTCTTAGCACGGGCAGCCATAATTCCTCTCATATTAGGAATACGTTGCTCTGACATACCTTTAGATGCACTTAATACCAATGGTAACTGTGCTTCTAGTACTTCTTCACCACCTTGAACATC
>JBMYWA010000121.1:0-4878 GCA_049606935.1 Salibacteraceae bacterium | reverse complement strand
GGGTTTTCTAATACGGCCAGAATATCCATTTTCATACCAATGGTGGCCACCAAAATGTAAATAAATACCCCACCAATTTTAGATGCTCCTGCACCTTCATAATTACGGGCTCCAGTTAAACTTAGTAATATTCCAAAAGTAGTTGCTAGAACAATTAACCAGAAAAACCCGGATCCTAAACTAAAAGTTTCGGCAAGGTAAGGGGCGTTTTCCTTAATCCAGGGAGCAATAATATCGGCAACGAAATGTGCTAAGCCAGTAAATCCAAGCCCTAAACCAAGAATAATCATGATATCATTAAAAGACGGTATACGCGCAATTTTTTGGCTAAACTCATGCATGTGGTTCTTTAAGGTTTCTACTGAACTTGAATCGGCTTTTAACCACTTGTCAATTTTAGTAGTCTTCCCTACTCCTAGTAGTAAAAAGAACATCCATATCTCAGCCACTACAATATCCACGGTAATCATCATAGAATACATACTACCTGAAATCAAATTCTTATCGCCATCGCCAAAAATCTCAAACATGGCTGCTTGGTTGGCTCCCCCACCAATCCAGCTACCTGCTACGGTGGTCATACCCCTCCAAACTTCGTTAGGCTCAACTCCTCCTACCACATCAGGCGCAAATGAAGAGAATAATAAAATGGCCAAAGGCCCACCAATAACCACTCCTACCGTTCCGGTAAAGAACATAATCAACGCTTTTGGACCTAATTTAAATACCTCTTTTAAATTGATACTTAATGTTAATAATATCAAACTGGCAGGAAGCAAATAACGCGAAGCCACAAAATACAATTGTGACTTTCCTATAAAGGGTGAGAGCAACCCTGTATCCACTTGATTGGTTAAAACAAAGTGCTTCAAATCTTTGAAAGTTGAAATTCCCGACATATCCATTCCGCTTTCAGCCAACGCTGCAATAGCCGCAGAAACATCAATCCATTTAGGAGAAATGATACCAAAAGTGCTAAACAAAGAAGGCAAAAAGTAACATAGCAAAAGTGCTGGTATTACTTTAAACAGCTTACTAAACTGCGGCATTTCGGTTGCCTTAAAAATAGCCATTAAAAGGGCAATTAAAATCCCAAAAACTGCGGCATCGTTTGTAATAAAGGGAATATCTGATACTATATCTTCCATAAAGTCTTATTCTTTAGATTTATTTTTTTAATGCTTTTTCGTAGGTAGCGATCCATTCCTGTACTGTGAATTTTGAAACCAATTCACCAATTAATTCATATGGAATAGTTGCCATTTTTTTAAATCGAATACAGCTCTTGCCCATGTCTAATTTAGTTTTAACATATTTGGGGTATTCCGCAACAAACCAATCCATCAATTCTGGAGAACTATATACCCCTGAATGGTATAATGCAACAAAGTTTTTTTGAGATGCAATATTGATAAAAGGCAAGGGTAAGCTGGAGTTTACATGGTAGCCGTCTGGATAAATTGAATGGGGCACTACATATCCAATCATATTATAGTTGATACATTCCTCAAATCCTTCGGGCAAATTTTCTTTAATCACAGCACGCAATTTGGTCATTGCCTCTGCCCTATCATTGGGTAATTTAGATATATAATCCTCGGGAGAGTCCGCTTCTATCTTCATTTTTAAATTGCTATTATTCCTAACAAGGATAAACTATGGTAACAACAATTCCAAGTATAAAAATTATTGTGTTTATCTGGATTAATAGATGCTTTTTTAAAACAATAAGGCTGGAAACATTCTTTTTACTTCTAGGGTTTCTGCTTGGCGTTTCTTTAACAGTTGAACATATGGAGTTACATGTTTCATCTGATATTTATTTATACATATTTGAGCCAGTTCGAACGCTTCGGAATAATTACCTAAAGCCTCATTTCCTACTATTAAGTTATAAGTTGCTTTACTTGCTATAGATTTATTATTGGATGTGGCTAATAAATACCAAATGTCATTTGCACCTTTCCAATTGGTTATTTTCACTTGGCTAAATGCTTCTAGCATTTGATCATTTCCTTTGATATATAATTTTCTAGATTGCGATTCTCTTCTAGGGCCAATCTGAGCGCAATAATCATCGGCAATTTTATGCGAAGCATCAAGCAAAATACTTCCTCCGCTTTGCATATTTTGGCTAACTTCATAGGGAGTGCTTCCAGTAGCAGACATGGTAGACTGAGTACTCACTTCTGATTGAGAATCTAACTCACCAATTTTCCACTTACAAGAATAGGCTCTAAACAACATGCGCATATCAACACTTTGTTCTCCGTCAAAATAGGGCACTCGTACTGTACCATAATTTCTATCTACCGGAGTAGAATATCTCACTTCACTATCGCTATCAATATCTGCAGTGTAACCTTCGATGGTAATAATGACATCAGTATTTAAAACTTCACATGCTTTTCGCATGACCTGCCAAGGTATGGGATTGCTTTTAAATGTACCAGATTTCGGAATAAAGTTAAGCGTGGTATCAAAGGTTTGAAATAACAATCCGCTATTCAAGTTAGATTCCATTTTAGCAAAAGTGTTTTTTACCAAATAGCTAGAAGACCCGTTGAATTGTGCCACCACAGTACCATTTACATATTGATTGGTTTGGGCGCTACCCACGTTCATTGCATCAATAAACGCAATGGTTTCTACAGGTTCAGACAACGGTGATTCCGGTGGTAAAATTACATTAACAGCTACTTTGGTAGATGAACATCCAACCAAGCCAAACCCATAAACAATAGAGGCTATTAAAAACCTTATAAACGGTTTAATTTCCATGCACTCTGAGGCTCCTCTTTAGCTCCAACAAGCAATCTTCCCTTGGCTGTAGCTGTTAAATGGGCTCCTACAATAGCTGCAAGTTCCTCTTCTTCTGGTTTGGTGTATCTAAAGTTTTTGGGGTCAAAATGCTTATTTACAAAATGGGTGTCAAAATTCCCTGTTCTAAATGCATCATGATCAATAGCGTACCTGCAGAAACTCAAAGTTGTTTCCACTCCATTAATTTGATAGTCGTCAATAGCTCCAATCATTTTTTCAATGGCCTCAGCTCTTGTAGGAGCCCAAACAATTAGTTTAGAAATCATTGGATCATAATAAATTGGTATATGCTTACCTTCTTCCATAGAATCATCTACGCGAATTCCTTCGCCTTTGGGAAGTTTATAGGTACTTAACCTACCAATATCTGGCAAGAAATTATTTTCCGGGTCTTCGGCATAAACTCTTACTTCAATAGCATGTCCGTGAATGGATAAATCTTCTTGCTTAAAGGCCAATTTTTCTCCACGTGCCACTTTAATTTGTTGCTCCACTAGGTCTAAGTCGGCAATTAATTCGGATACCGGATGCTCTACTTGCAAACGGGTATTCATTTCCAAGAAATAATAATTTCCATCTTCATATAAGAATTCTACAGTACCTGCTCCCCAATAATCACAAGCTCTAGCCACATCACATGCGCACTCGCCCATTTCTTTACGTAATTCAGGAGTTAAAACAGCAGAAGGAGCTTCTTCAATTACTTTTTGATGACGTCTTTGTACCGAACAATCGCGCTCAAATAAATGAACCACATTTCCATGTTCATCTGCCAAAACTTGAATTTCAATATGTCTTGGAGAGCCTACGTATTTTTCAATAAAAACAGAACCATCACCAAAGGCAGATTTTGCTTCGTTGGTAGCCATTTGAATTTGCTCCTCCAGTTCTTCTTCCTTTTCCACAATTCTCATCCCTTTACCACCACCTCCGGCAGCAGCTTTAATCAAAATTGGGAATCCAATTTCTTTAGCAATTTCAACTACCTCCGCAGGGTTGCTAATAGCCTCATCCGTACCCGGAACCATTGGAATGTTATAATTTTTAACGGCAGCCTTTGCGGCAAGCTTATCACCCATCATAGCCATTGACTTTGGAAGAGGGCCAATAAATTTTATACCTGAATCGGTAACTTTTTGGGCAAACTCCCCATTTTCAGAAAGAAATCCGTAACCTGGGTGGATACCATCTACCCCAAGCTCCAAGGCTTTTTCAATAATGTAATCTCCTCTTAGGTAAGATTCAGCAGACGGTGGAGGTCCCACACAAATGGCTTCATCCGCAAATTTTACAAACAATGAATCAGCATCCGCTTCAGAATAAATAGCCACTGTAGAAATTCCCATTTCTTTACAAGTACGCATAATTCTTAAAGCGATTTCACCTCTATTGGCAACTAGAATTTTTTTCATATCAAAGCTCATTTGAGTGGGGCACAAATTTAGGGTTTAGACTGGATTTAACGGCTAAAAAGTTAGCATAAAATTGCCATTTAAAACTTTTGAATTTCATTTTCAAAAGCTTCATTATTAAACCATCTCTGTTCATCTGTTTGATCAACAATGCTTTCCAAACGCGTCAAAAAATCTTGTTCTAAACTATGGTCCTTTATGTAAAGACAAGCCTCTCTAAATGAATTAAGCATACTCACATAAAAGGATTCTTGCCTGATCCATTTTTCGCCACTATAAACTTGGGCAATTTCTAGATTGTAACACATTAAATCTGCAATAACTTCGGGTTGGACTTCTAATTTTTTAAAATGTTTAATTAATTTCTGAGCAACACTTCTTCTGGCCTTTGCCTTTCGTACGTTCAAATTGTACTCTTTTGAAATTTTTAGTTTTGCCTCTTCTAAAATCTTATCCTCTTTTGGGTTAAACGCAAAATCGTAATACACCTTTACCTCTTTAAATCGCGAATACAAATCCAATACCTGTTCTTGCATCTGCACTTTTGTTAGCCCATCCAAATACTTTTTTAAGTCCCTTTTACTCATTACATCAAAACTAATTCATTTCTAAAAATGATGTGGATAACGTTTTCCAATAAAAT
>JBMYWA010000120.1:0-4947 GCA_049606935.1 Salibacteraceae bacterium | reverse complement strand
TGGGGAGGTATAAGAAAAACATGTACTTGCCGATAGGTTTAAATATGTATTTCTACTTCGGTATAAGGAATCAATTTGTAAACTATCAATTCCCGATTTATAAATTTTCACCTCATCAATAGCACCAAGGAAGTAATTATTTGAACCATATCCATTATAACCAATACTAAGATTACTGGTACTGGTTAAATCAGGATTAGTAGCCGTTTGCGTAGCTGTAGCTTCTAATATTCCATCTACCCAAATTTCAATATCATTTTGGTTTACCACACCAACAATATGATGCCATTGCCCATCATTTACATAAAATGTTTGTTGGTTTACATAATCATAAGTGTGTGCTCCAGCCCCTGATGTATTTCTTGCTTGCATTAAAGGAATTCCATTTTTAATAAACAAGGCATATCCTTTATCAGAAGGCCAATTATATTTTTCTACTACAAAATAGTTTCCCATTGTAACAGTTGTTTTTACCCAGGCGCTAACGCTAACAGAATGGGTTATAGTTCTGTTGTTGGTTCCACAATTCACCTTTGAAGAAACTCCATTAAAATCATAAGCTTTATTGTTTTGGTTATTAATCCCATTTGTGGAAGTTAGAGAATATCCGGCACCATGAATACCAATAACACTCGAATCTCCTTGGTTTCCATTTAACCTAAAGTCAGCCACTAAATCAGAAGTCAAATTAACAGTTGGTCTTGTATATGAAACACAAGAAGAAGTATCCGTACAAGTTCCATTTGTAATAACCACGGCATAACTCCCATTTTGAAGAGGAGCAAATATGGAGTCTTGTTCTCCAATTATGGGTAGATTTACTGAGCAATCTATCCATTGATAGGAATAATTGGGGTTGAAAACAGCATGGACTGCTGGACCATTTACAGTTACACTTGTATCAATTGAGTTGACAACTAAATCGATTATTTGGATAGAATCTGCAACATCACTACCATATTTAATGCTAGAATACTTTCCCGAATTATTCCAAAGCGCCCCATCCCAAGGAGAAGTGTAGGTGTTACATGTAGAAAAATTCTGAATAGCTGAATTGTTTTGTTGATTGGCTAAGTAACTAATTTCTGTACTTAAAAGCGTTCTGTTATATATTCTTACCTCATCCAATATTCCGCCATAATACATTGACCTTGAACCTTGACTATAGTATGCTCCAACCGTTGTTGGGTACGAGTTAGTGATACTGGTATTCTGGCCAAAAGAAGTGGTTGAGCTTGCTAATACACCGTCCACCCAGATTTGCCAGGTATTATCTGCAATAACTCCTATTAAATGATGCCAATTACCATCTGCGATAAACATCGTGGTATTGGAGGTAGACATGTAGCTCCCACTATTATTCCTCCCTTGAATATCTGGGTATCCATTTTTATATTTTAATAAGTAACCTTTATTAACGCTCCAGTCATACTTTGAAACCAAACATTCAGTATTATTAGAATTTGTATTTGTTTTTACCCAAACACTGATCGTTATCGTATTTGAAACACTTCTATTACTTGTACCTAACGAAATATAAGAGGAGCTACCATTAAATGAACTACCTGTATTACTAAGCGAATGGATACCTTGACTATGAGAGGTATTTACTGATGCTCCATGCAAAGATTGAGCACTAGAATCGGCATAATTAGAATCTAACTTAAAAAAACCAACCAGTCCAGAATCAAGATTTACTTGTGTATAGGATGAAAGACTAGTAAGACTTATTAAAATAATAATGGTAATTTTTCGGAAAAGTTTGGTTACAATAAACATAGGTTCAGGAACTTGAAAAGTAATTTATTTGGTCAAATATAACATTTTTTTAGGTAGTTATTCCACTTCCTCAAAGTCCACATAGTCACCTACATCGTCAAATGACTTTGTAGATGACTTCTGTGATTTTGTTTTTTTGATAAATACCTTGCCGTTATCGGCAACTTTATCTTCTTGAAAGTTTTGAAAGCCGGCAGGATCAAACCCTTGGTTACGCATATTTTGTTGCGCTTTCTTGCCCAAATAACCCAAAAAGGTTTTTAAAAACCAGGGTAGAACATATCGCGCAAATAATTTAAAGCCCCAATAAACGGCAAAAATTATAAACAGAGTTCTAGCTAACCCAATTAATTCAGCGTGTTGTTCCAATGATTCTATCTACTTAAATATAAGTTTCTTTCTGAATATACTTTCTTAAAGAATGGATCTCTTAAATGCTTGATGAAACGAATGGCCTCACCTGTAGATTTCATTTCTGGACCTAACTCTTTGTTTACATTCGGAAATTTATCAAAAGAGAATACCGGGATCTTAATCGCGTATCCATCCAATTGAGGATTGTACTCTTTTTGCAATTCGCTCACCTTCTTTTCACCTAACATTACCTTGGTTGCCCAATTCACGTAGGGTTGCTTGTATGCTTTTGCAATAAATGGCACTGTTCTAGAAGCTCTAGGGTTAGCTTCAATTACGTAAACCGTATTATCTTTAATAGCAAACTGAATGTTCAGTAATCCTTTGGTTTTTAATGCCACACCAATTTTATGTGAGTAATCCTTGATAGTCTCAATGATTTCTTCACTTAAATCAAACGGAGGTAATACGGCATAAGAATCACCCGAGTGAATACCCGCTGGCTCAATGTGCTCCATTACTCCAATCACTAGGTTATCTTCTCCATCACAAATAGAATCAGATTCCGCTTCAATGGCATTTTCTAAAAAGTGATCCAGTAAGATACGGTTACCCGGTAAGTCTTTCAAGATATTAACTACATGGTGCTCTAGCTCCTGCTCGTTAATTACAATCTTCATGGATTGACCACCCAATACGTAACTTGGACGTACCAATAATGGGAAACCTAATTCCTTAGATAATTCAATGGCTTCCTCAGCACTGTCAACCGCACCGTATTTAGGATAAGGAATACCAAGTTCTTTCAAAGTATCTGAAAAACGCTCTCTATCCTCCGCCATATCTAATGCCTCAGCAGATGTTCCTAAAATCTTAATTCCGTAACGGGTTAACTTATCCGCTAACTTCAATGCCGTTTGACCACCTAACTGAACAATTACACCTTCTGGTTTTTCGTGCTGAATGATCTCATAAATATGCTCCCAGAACACCGGTTCAAAGTATAATTTATCAGCCGTAGTAAAGTCAGTACTTACCGTTTCTGGATTACAGTTAATCATGATAGCTTCATACCCTGCTTGTTGCGCAGCATACACCCCATGAACACATGAATAATCAAACTCAATACCTTGACCAATTCTATTTGGACCAGAACCCAATATGATTACTTTTTTCTTATCACTTACAACGGACTCGTTTTCTTGATCGTATGCCGAATAGAAATATGGCGTTTCAGCTGGAAACTCAGCGGCACAGGTGTCTACCATTTTAAACACACGTTTAATGCCCATTTCTTGACGCTTATTGTATACCTCGCTTTCTAAACAACGCAACACATGTGCAATTTGTCTATCGGCATATCCTCGTTCCTTGGCATCTCTTAACAAGCTTTCCGGAATATTACCTAAATGGTATTTTTCCATTTCATTTTCAATAGAAATCAACTCATCAATTTGGTGTAAGAACCAAGGATCAATTTTGGTAATATCGTGAATGGTGCTAAATGGAATTCCTAATTTAATCGCATCATACAAATGGAACAATCTATCCCAAGATGGCTTCTTTAAACTTGCTAAAATTTTGTCTTGATCACGCACCTCTTTTCCGTCAGCTCCAATTCCATTACGATTAATCTCTAACGATTGACACGCTTTTTGAATGGCTTCTTGGAAATTACGTCCAATACCCATAACCTCTCCTACAGATTTCATCTGTATTCCAAGTTGTCTATCAGAACCCTTAAACTTGTTAAAATTCCAACGAGGAATCTTTACAATTACGTAATCCAATGTTGGCTCAAATAAAGCCGAAGTATTTTTTGTAATCTGGTTATCCAACTCATCTAAATGGTAACCAATCGCCAATTTCGAAGCAATTTTAGCAATTGGATATCCCGTAGCTTTAGAGGCCAATGCAGACGATCTAGATACACGTGGATTAATTTCAATGGCAATAATTTCCTCATCCGGATCTGGCGAAACCGCAAACTGAACATTACATCCTCCTGCAAAATCACCAATAGAACGCATCATCTTGATGGCCATATCACGCATTTGCTGGAAAGTCGTATCCGATAACGTTAATGCTGGTGCTACGGTAATTGAATCTCCAGTATGGATTCCCATTGGGTCCATATTCTCAATAGAACAAATAATAACCACATTGTCGTTATCATCTCTCAATAACTCTAGCTCATATTCTTTCCAACCCAAAACGGCCTTATCAATCATCACCTCATGAATAGGCGAAATATGAAGTCCTTTGTCTAATAGTTTATCAAACTCTTCCTCTTCATACACAATTGCCGCTCCAGCACCACCTAAAGTAAATGATGCTCTCACGCATAATGGAAACCCAAACTCTTGCGCAATTGATTTTCCTTCCAAAAATGATTTAGCAGCCTTTTGAGGAGCCATCGGAACATCAATCTTTTCCATTAGATCTCTAAAAGCCTCTCTGTTCTCTGTGATTTCAATGGCATCAATATCCACACCAATCATTTTTACACCATAGTCTTTCCAAAGATCCATCTCGTCACACTCAATACAAAGATTCAATGCCGTTTGACCACCCATAGTAGGCAAAACCGCATCAATTTGACGTTCTGATAAAATTTGTTTGATAGAATCCGTAGTCAGGGGCAACAGGTATACATGATCAGCTGTAACTGGATCCGTCATAATGGTAGCCGGATTAGAATTAATCAAGGTAACCTCAATTCCTTCCTCTTTTAAAGATCTTGCTGCTTGCGAACCCGAATAATCAAATTCACACGCTTGACCAATTACAATAGGTCCACTTCCAATAATTAAT
>JBMYWA010000119.1:0-5172 GCA_049606935.1 Salibacteraceae bacterium | reverse complement strand
CAAGCAACAAGCAACAAGCAACAAGCAACAAGCAACAAGCAACAAGCAACAAGCAACAAATTTAAAATTCACCTTTCTATTAACAATAATAGCCCTATTATTTCTTAACACATCCCTCACGGCTCAAATTAAGGTTTGGCCAAATAGTTCCGTATCCATAGCAAATAACACACTTCAACCTAACTCTGACTTTATGGATATTTGGCGAAATGTTTACATAGGCCCTACAAATGCCACCTCAGGATGTTCCTTTACAAATTACTCCACTTCACCCATTTTAGAGCCCCAATGGGGAAGCACAATGTGGGTAGGAAGCCAAGCAATGCCTATGTATCGTGTATATGGCACCAAGGTTTATCAATATATTGGCAACGGAGTTTGGTCAACTTCAGATTCAAGACTGAAAAAAAATATTACCCGCTGGAATGAAAGCGCACTTACAAAACTTAGCTTGATCCGAACATATCGTTACGACATGGACCCAGAAAAACTTGAAAATGTACCTCAAGAAAGAATGGAATTATTAACGAAAGAAGGAGAAAATCAAATAGGTTTCCTAGCCCAAGAACTAATAAAGGTATTTCCAGAAATGGTGGATACACCAGAAGATGGGTACATGGCCGTAAATTACGGTATGTTAATTCCTGTTTTACTAGAAGCCATTAAAGAACAACAAGCACTAATTTTAGAATTGCAAGAAAAAGTTGCCAAATTGGAGAAATAATAATTCAATTTTAGGATTTTCACTTACATAAGCAATTTGAAGATCATACTTAAACGAACTATGATGAGTTTCAAAAAAATTACATTAGCGATAATTATGGGGTATGCTTTTTTACAGATACAAAGTTGCAAGTGTGATGACCCAAGTGATCCAAGTTGTCCCAATTTTGATCCTTGCTTATGCATAAACGAAGATTTTGCAAATTTTAAAATGGAAGAACGTATAATGAAATGGAATCGAGGAGTATTTGTTGAAACGGAACATTCAGTTGAGCGGAACACCATTTACTTCTCTGTGCTTGATCAAGATGTGGATAGTGTTGAATGGAAAATTGGAACTGATCCGAAAATATATAATGGTAAGAATTTCGAGCTTTTTTTCAAAGAACCATTTGGAGAAATCGAAATTAGATGTATCGCTTACAAACAATCAGTGTCATCCTGTTTAGGGGAAACTGCAATTATTGATACAATGTATAAAACTTTACATATACATGAATGGTGGGACGTTCCATATTTAGGCAACTTTGAAGGTGAGAGCAATCAAAACCCAAGAATCAGTTTTAATACCAATATAGATACTTTAACCTATTATGATGGCATAGGGATGGTAAATCAAAGGGCACCAGTGGCATTTTTAGAAAATTTCCCTAATAACTATCAAATGCCTATACCTCCAGATGGTTTAAACATCCCAAATAGGCCTTATACACAGTATTTTTACAATGGTTTTATTTTAACCAATGCTGGTGAATTAGGCTCATCAATCGCTGTTTTTGATATTAAATCAAAAAAAATAAACATAGAATATGGATTTTTAGTCAACAACAATTGGGAAATCTATTTGTACTCTGGTCTTAAAATTAATTAAAAAATTATGAAAAATTTAATTTTATTCCTACTTTCATTACTGGGAATGATAACGGCCATATCTGGCCAAGAAGAACACTTTTGTAAACCAAATACTATCACAACCAATCCAGATGTAACTGGTGATTTTGACTGGCGTTTAGAGTTATTAAACAATGGAAATGTTTTTATTCCAACAGGACCACAACAAATAAATTTTGGTTCACCTTTTTATTATCCACAAGGTCAACCCAATCTGGTAACTCCAGGTATACCCTTGTTAAAAGATTTTCACCCTGAAGATGGCTGGGAGGTAGTGTATTTTGATTTTGGGACACCCAATAACGCTGTAAATGACCCAATTTTTGCATTATATAATAAATATAAAGGCATTTTAAGGGTTTTTATGTTGCTCATTAATGATGATGCAGAAGCAAAAAGGGCTATGATGTTTCTGGAGTGGGGTGTCAGTTCTGATAATGTACAGATGGGTAATGCTTATTTATCTGCGTATAAAACACCTATGGATGCGATGGATAAATTCAATCAACAAAATTACGACCTCAAGTTTGTTAAGCCCAACAAATATGTAGTAGATCAGCATTTCTGGTTATTTGCAGATTTTCCAATTATATATGACCCGTGTATATGCGTCAATGAGTCCTATTTAAATTTTAGGGCTTCATTAGTTCAAGAGTCAGATATTCAAATGCAAATTAATCAAACTACAATTAACAATTCACAAGTAATGCAAGGTGGCGCTACTCAAACTGGAAGTGACTGGTTTAAGGCTACTTTTTCTGGTTACGAATCCTCAGTGTCTAAGAATGTTAACTTAATAAAAGACAGTTTTACCTTATTAGATATTTCTGAAACAGAATCAAAACAAATACAAACCTCAGGTGGAACTTTGAAAAATATTATTAATGCGGGAATATTAGGTACTACTAGTAGCTGGTTAAAAGGTATTTCAGGAGTAATGAACCTTTTAGACTATTTCGTGGCAGGAGGGTCTGATGAGCATGCAGCTACAAACGTTGCAATGGTACCTGCATCCACCGCTGTTGGAACTATCACCACTTCGAATGATTATGTACAACACCAAATACTCGCACCAGGTTCAGATGGGGCTCAAAATCTAAACCCTCGTTCTGTCCCGAAATATCACAATCCATTGGGAATAATTAACTTAATGGAAGCTCCACAATTAGAATACATAGATTACAACCTGCTTTTTTCCCAGGTAGGAGTTGGGCCTGGTATTCTAGCAAATGGCACCAGCGTAATAAATGCACTTCCAAAAGTTAGACAGTACAGATTAAAAAATGATATAAAATATGCCTTCAATACACATTCTGACCTTGAAATTGAAAGTATTGAAGGGTCATTCCTATATCGAATTGGAGGTCCAAAACATAATGGTTCAGAAATTAAATCTAATGATTACGTTGCAAATTGCAAAATAAATGGCGTTAGTACCGATATTCATATGCCAGTAGGTCCAGCGACTACTAAACCAATTGATTTTAACAATTATGAGCAATCTCTTTTTGACCAAGGTGTTGAAATTAATAGATGGGAAATAGCCGATAATAATTGGTTAGATTCTTTAACTTTCAAAACACCTTATACTTCACTGTCTTGCATGAAAAATAATCAATTTAGAGTATTTATTAACCGAGCATACGAATGGAATAACAACGGAGAAGAAGATTACGCAGGGGTAAATAATCCGGAAATATCTTTTAGAGTAAGAGCCGTTTTAAATCGGAAAGATGGCAAAGGGGAGCCTGTTGTTTTTATTGCAACTTACAATGTAGCTACACCCGTAAATGCAACACCAAGTGAAAATGTACCCATGTGTAATTTAATTTTAGATTCTGAATCAGAAATTACATATGTCCAGGAATTAACGGGAAATGGATTTGCCAATTACAGTTATCATGTTGAAGGGTTTCCTAGTTCTTCTGATCCAACTTGGAAAAGTATGTTCGATGATGTTGAATATTATTTAAACATGTCTTCACCCAATGTCTATCCAGCAGGAAATTACTTTGGGCTATATGAGGTAAATTTACAAGGTAACTCATCGCAGGATTTAACTATTATTGGGCAAAGTGATATTGTATCAGGTAATCAAATTATTGTTAATAATTTTGTTGAATTACAGGCAGGAGTTACCCTAAGAATTGATCCAAATGAAATGTACCCTGGTTGCACCGAACTTCTTGAACCGGTAAATAACGAATATATTGACGGGTTCTGCCGTTCATTTACACCGTATTACCATAAACTAGAAAATTCAAACATAACAAAACCAGAAACAACACCAGATATTAATTTGCAAATCTCACCAAATCCTGCAAATGATTTTATCATTGTTGATATAAATGCAAATGAGGTAAAATTAGAAATTTGGATAACTGATTTATCAGGAAAAACAATTGTTTCAAAAAACAATTACTCTCAATCAAAAATTCAAATTCCAGTATCCTCAGTTGCTGCCGGAATGTATATTGTTTTTGTTAGAATAAATAATCACATCTATTCAGAAAAAATAGTGATTTCTCAATAAATTCATAGTTTATAATTCAATATACAGGGCGTTTTAGTAAAACTAGAGCGCTCTTTTTTTACCCACAAATAGGTATTGCTCACCCTTTTTGTTTGTCACAATTTTGTCGTTGTTTAAAATCAATCTAAATAAGACATGAGCAAAATAATATACTTCTTAGCTTTTACTTTTCTTTTTACAAGTTGCAGCGAGCAAGAAAAATCGGGAACCACAAATAACAGTGACAAAAAAATCGGAATATTAATAGTCAACCACGGTTCGGTAGCTGAATCTTGGAGAAATCAATTATTAGAAGTAGAAAAGGCGGTTGAACCAGCATTGTTGGCTAACGAAAAAATTTCGGATGTAAAAACCGCTTTTATGGAATACACGGAGCCATCAATCGCTACCAGAATGAAAGAGTTTGATGAAGAAGGATATGACGAAGTGGTGGTAGTTCCAGTATTCTTAACGGTTAGTTCGCACTATTCACATGATATTCCGGTAATTGTTGGTTTAAGTGCTGATCCTAAAATTCAAGAGGAACTGAAAAAGGAGAAAATTGATGTTTACCGTGCAAAAGCAAAAGTGACTATTGCTCCGCCTTTAGACTATTCTTCTATCCTTAAAAAGAATATTGAAAGGCGTGTGCTCGCTCAAAGCGAAAACCCAGAAAATGAAGGGGTATTACTAGTGGCTTATGGCGACCAACAATACAACCAGCAATGGGAGGAAATGGTAGAAGAAATTGGAAAATACTTAAAAATAAAAACCGGCCACAATGATATTGCTTATGCTTGGTGTGGACATCTAGTACACTACTCGCAAGAACCTACCAAGAACGGAATTTTAAAATTACAAGAGTTAAACGACAACGTTATTGTGATTCCAGTATTGATAGCCAACGATCCGTATTTTCAAGATGAAATTATTCAAGGCGCAGTAGATGCCGTTTCTGTAGATGGTAACGTAAAGTACATTCAAGATGCCATTTTACCAGATGAACCGTTAAACAAATGGGTAACAGATATTGCCCTTAAAACAGC
>JBMYWA010000118.1:0-5325 GCA_049606935.1 Salibacteraceae bacterium | reverse complement strand
ACGATCAGAACAAAGACGATCAGAACAAAGACGATCAGAACAAAGACGATAAAAACAAGAAAGATCAGGATAAGAAAGATCAGGATAAGAAAGACGATAAGGATAAAGATCAACAAGATAAAAACAAAGACAAGGATCAAGATCAACAAGATAAGGATAAGGAAGACCAAGATAAAGGCCAAGACCAAAAGGATAAAGGGGATGAAGAGAAAAAAGAAGACCAAGGAGATCCTGAAGAAAATAAAGGCGATCAAAATAAAGACCAACCTAAAGAAGAGACTCAACCTCAACCAGGCCAAATGTCAAAGGCAGATGCCGAACGTTTATTAAAGGCCATGGAAGACAACGAAAAGAAAACACGGGCTAAAGTGGCAAAAGCAAAAGCTAAATCCTCCAAATCCAAAAAATCTGAAAAAGACTGGTAATGAAAAATCTGTTAATCATATTTGCATTATTTGTGTCCGGATTTGTTACGGCTCAAACTCCAACACTCCAAGCTTTAGTTAGCAAAACCACCGTTCCTGTTGGCGGAAACTTTACGGTTAGTTATCAATTTAATTATTCTGGAGAAGACTTTACTGCACCAAGTAACTTAACCAAAGGATTTAGAATATTAGGAGGCCCAAACAAGCGCTCAGAAATGAGTTATGTTAATGGCACCATGACCAGTAAAATCAGTTATTCATATGTACTTTCGCCTCTAAACCCTGGCGAATTTGTAATTAAACCCGCCCAAATATTATTTGAGAATAAAGTGTATTCCAGCCAAGAAATAAAAATTACGGTTGTAAAAGCACAAAATAATCAGAGTGGAAATCAAACCACCCAAACACAAGTAAATAATCAACAAAAACAGATTAAGGCTTTAAAAAACAGCATTTACTTAAAACTTTCAGTTGACAAAAAAGAAGTTTTTCAGGGAGAACAAATTGTGGCTACTTACAAGCTTTACAACAAGGCGCAATTACGAGGAATTGAAGCCCAGCGCATGCCAGAATTCAACGGGTTCTATACCACAGACATTGAACTAAATAATCAAAATAATAGAACTCGAGAAATAATTAATGGGGTTCCATTTGATGTATTCACTTTGAAAAAAACAATTCTTATACCCCAAAAATCGGGAGAATTAAATCTTATTCCCCTAGAAATAGATGCCATAGTTCAAATTCAGGGCGAAAAGGCTGTAAATACTTGGTTCGGCCCTAGATATCAAATGAAAGATGTAAAAGTTTTACTTAAGAGTCAAAATGTGAAAATAAACGTAAAACCATTACCTGCCGGAGCACCCGATGGCTTTAACGGTGCCGTTGGAAATTTCAAGTTTTCCACTTCCGTTACACCAACCAATTTAATGGTGAATGATGCTTTAAATTATGTAGTAAAAATATCTGGTTCAGGTAATCTTCCATTAATTGATAATCCAGTACCTGAATGGCCTCAAGAATTTGAAGTTTACGACCCAAAACTAAAATCAAGTTCAAATACCAAATCCAATAAAATAACAGGTTCTAAATCATGGGATTACTTGGCTATTCCTAGAAACGGTGGTGAATATGTATTTAAAGGATTAAGCTTTACCTATTTCAACCCTAGAACAAAAAAATACAAAACCATTACCCAAGAGGATCGAAAAATTGTAGTAGAAGGTAACTCTCCCCTATCTGGCCCAACTGCAGGAGTAGTGACTAAACAAGATGTATCTAGATTAGGAACTGACATTCGTTTTATTCATACTACACTCCCAAATCTTAAAGCTTCAAATGATTTCTTTTTTGGTTCTTCTTGGTTTTACTTTTGGTTAGTTTCTCCAGTATTATTAGGTGCGTTAGCCTACGTAATAATGGTTAAGCAATCAGAATTGCAAGCCGATACTGTGGGGATGAAAAAAAGAAAAGCCACAAAATTTGCCAAGACACAACTAAAAAGTGCAGAAACCATATTAGCTAGCGGAAAAAATAACGAGTTTTATGATGCTGTTTCAAAGGCGTTATACGGATACCTTTCTAACAAATTCAACCTTGCAAATATTGATCTAAATAAAAACCACATTAAGAATATATTGCAAAAATCATCTGTATTACCAGAAACCCAGAAACTCTTGTTAGAAATTCTTGATCATTGTGAAATGGCAAGATTTGCACCAGTAAGTAATATTTCCGACCTCGACTTACTGAAACAAGCTCAAAACATTATTATTAAACTTGAAGACGAAATCAAATGAAAAAGCTAATAGTACTTCTACTTTTTTCAATTACTTCTGTTTATTCATTCAGTTTTGAAACAGCTCACTATGATAGTTTGTACAGCCTTGCAAATAATCAATATCAAAACCAAAAATATGAGGAGGCTTTAAAGAGCTACTCTATCATTTTTGAATCTGGGTTAGAGTCTGCTGATTTATTTTACAATACAGCAAACTGTTATTATAAGCTAAACCAACCAACACAGGCCATTTTGTACTTTGAAAAGGCTTTAAAATTGAATCCTTCTGGTAAGGATATTAAATACAATTTAGAATTAGTTAATAAACTAAAAGTAGACAAGATTGAAACCTTACCTAAACCATTTTACAAGGAATGGTGGACAGATTTAACGCACTCTCTACAGGTGGATACTTTTGCCACTTTAAGCATTGTTCTATTGTTTATTGCTGTCTTTTTGTTGCTTCTATTTTTCCGAACAAGTAGCGGAACATTAAAAAGGCTTTCGTTTTTTCTAATGCTTGTTTTTATTATTGCCACGGGTATTACCTTTTTATTTGCTCAATCACAGTATTCTAATACCATCAACAATAAATCAGCAATTGTATTCTCAAGCAGAGTAAATATTTACTCCGCTCCTAACACCACAAGCACTACCCTATTTATTGTGCACGATGGTTTAAAAGTTAATATTCTAAAAACAGAAAACCAATGGAATCAAATTATGCTTCCTGATGGCAGTATTGGTTGGATTCCTCAAGAAGCCCTGGCTCCAATTTAAGCTAAACATATTACATTTGTTTCATGAAAATTTTCTTTGGAACAGTTTTAATAATTGCTCTCTTTTTACTTTTTACTCTTCCACATAAAGCCCTTTCACAGGTTAAGTCTGAACAAAACTCAACCATCGTATCAAAAACAGATTCAAATGGTCATGAGTTTAAATTTATTCCAGTTCCTTACATAGATTACAATAGAAGTTTAGGGTTCTCTTTAGGAGCAGTTCCATTAGCCATGTATTATCTAAGTAAAAAAGATACCATATCTCCTTCTTCTATTTCTGGAGGAGTGGGTTTTTACTCTACCACCCAGTCGTGGTTTGTAGTACAGTTTAATCAATGGTATATAAATCAAGATAATTATCGGGTAAAACTAGCTGGAGGTACAGGAAATATTAATTTTCAATTTTTTCTAGACCACCCTATTTCTCCTGGATATATAGATTATAATACCACCGCTGATTTCTTGGCAGTTGAATTACAAAGGCGGGTTTATAAAAAATTATACCTCGGACTTAATTACACATTTTCGAAAGTAAAAACGCAGTTTGATATCAATAATAACCCTACCCAAGAAGACAATTTTCATAGCATTGGTGGGGTTGCATCCTTAGACACTAGAGATAACGTTTATTACCCGCACAAAGGATTTATTAGTGATGTTAAGTATTTATCCTACCCAGAATCACTAGGAAACAAACACGTTTCGCAAAAAATAGAAGTAGACTACAACCTTTTTTTCAAAGCTAAAAACAAAAGAGACATATGGGCAAGTCGAATTTATGGAGGTTTTGGAATAGGTGACTTAAATTTTAACCAACAATTTGTGGTTGGCAGAACAGATATTAGAGGCTACACGCTAGGAAAATACAGAGGAGATCAAATTATTGCCATTCAATCTGAATACAGAATGAACCCGTTTAAAAAACTAGGTTTTGTGGGTTTTGGAGGCTTAGCTACCGTTTTTGGAGCAATAAATGAATCTGATAATGGCCAAATACTACCTGGAGTTGGCGTAGGTGTTAGATATGTAGTTTTTGAAAAAAACCATATGAACATGGGTATGGATGTTGCCATGGGAAAAGGAGATTGGGGATTTTACTTTAAAATTGGAGAATCTTTTTAATACTAATAAAGCCTGATATTATTAATAAATATTAGTGATGAAAATCAGGATTATTACTTTAAACAGTTTTAATTTTACAGCTTCAAAATGGTGTTTGTTTTTCTCAAATTCCTAGAAAAAATGACTAAATGAAAATAATAATTGCTGGAGCTGGAGATGTTGGATTTCATTTAGCAATGCTGCTATCTTATGAAAATCAAGAAATTACAATCATTGACACCGATGAAGAGAAGCTAAAGCATATTGCATCAAAATTAGATGTAGCCACCATTAAAGGAAATTGCACCTCCTACAAATCCTTAGAAGAGGCCGATGTGGCGAATGCACGATTGTTAATTTCTGCAACCTCATCAGAGGAAACCAATATTACTACCGCAATTTTTGCCAAACACCTTGGAGCAAAAAAAACCGTAGCTCGAGTAAAAAACTTGGAATATCTGCAAGATCGTGAACGTAAATATCTCCGTGAATTGGGTATTGATGAAATAATTTCTCCCGAATATTTGGCCTCAAAAGAGATTAAACGCCTACTAAACTCTACAGTACTAACAGATGTATTTGATTTTGAGGGAGGTAAATTAACTTTATTAGGTATTTTAATTGATGAGCAATGTGTTTTAAAAGGAGAAACCCTTTCGGCTCTTTCTCATTTAAACCCAGATAATGATTTTATTACTGTAGCCATTTTACGTAAAGGAGAAACCATTATTCCGCATGGTGACAACACCTTTAAGCTGGGTGATCATGCATACTTTATTGCTAAACCCTCAGGCGTTGACAAAGTATTAAACTTTAGCAACATTAAGAAAAAGGCTATTAAAAATGTAATGATTCTTGGTGGGAGTTACATTGCCAGACATGCCGCAAAAAAATTAAGCGAAACCTATAACGTAAAATTAATTGAGCAGAAAAAACAAAAATGCTTTGAACTAGCCGATGAAATGCCCAATGTAATGGTTATTCATGGTGATGGACGGAATGCAGATTTGATTGATGAAGAAGGCTTAGAAAACATGGATGCTTTTATAGCATTAACCGGAAATTCTGAAACCAATATTATTTCAAGTTTAGTCGCTAAGGATCATGGGGTAGGTAAAACCATTGCATTGGTAGAAAATGTAGATTATATTCATTTATCTCAAAATATTGGGGTAGATACCTTGATTAACAGGAAACTTATTGCGGCCAACTTTATTTTTAGATATATTAGAAAAGG
>JBMYWA010000117.1:0-5572 GCA_049606935.1 Salibacteraceae bacterium | reverse complement strand
TGCTATTTTGTTTTCAGGGGTGTTAATTTTCTTAATGCTAAGAGGAGCACATTCTATAGTTAGGTTTTTAGGAGCTTCTGGTATTAATGCTTTATCTCGTATTATTGGGTTTATAGTAATTGCTATAGGCATTGAGTTTATAATTTCAGCAGGCTAAATGTGATAAAACTAATTAAATAAAAAAGGAGGCTATTTAGCCTCCTTACTCATAGTATTTATTTATCATTTAATCTAATAGGGCAACAAATTTGTCACGTTTCATGTACATTAAAAATATGACTGAAAACAGAAAAAATGCAGATCCGGCAATTCCTGCTGGGTCTAACATAAGGTGAAACAAAAATGCATTAAAAGCTACTGGAGCCAAAAAGAATAATGCTATACCTGTTTGTTTATTGATAATTAATAGCATTCCACCTATAATCTCAATTACCGCAACCACGGGAATTACGCCTAGGGCAACTAAACTAGAAAAGGCATTTAATGTATCTCCTTCCGGAGCAGCCATTGGTAAGAATTCTAAAAACTTGTTTGGCCCAAAAACAATTAACATTATTCCTAAAAGGGCTCTTATTACAATCTCGGTTTTTTTCAACATAGTTTAGAATTTAGATTAGCATAAAAGTAATTGGTTTAGGCTATAAATCAAATATCTAAAGGTTTTTTTGAAAATGTAGGCTTTTGAAAGTTGGTTTGACTCCTTTAAATGGAGACCAATATTGGTAAATATTTGGATTTATTATTATGATTTTTGTTAAAAACTTGAGCAACTTCTTTGTTTAAGAATCTAAATGGTAATAGTAATTTGAACGCCCTAAATAAAACGAAGTCGTTTTGTTTAATTCTTTGATACATAGATGTTTTTAATATACGATACTGAGACTACAGGGTTGCCAAGAGACTGGAATGCGCCATTAACCGATTTTGATAATTGGCCTAGAATGGTTCAGCTTGCTTGGCAAATTCATGATGAAAATGGAGAGCTTATAGAAGTAAAGAACTTTATTATTAAGCCGGAAGGGTATAACATACCGTTTGTATCGCAAAAAATTCATGGAATTTCAACCGATCGTGCTATCAAGGAAGGTATGCCTCTTGATTATGTATTAAATGAATTTAATGAAGCACTAGGAAAAGCAGAGTTTGTAGTAGGGCACAACATTGAGTTTGATGTAAATATTGCGGCTTGTGAGTATTTACGTAAAGAAATATCCTCACCGTTACAAGAATTACCAACAATTGATACTAAGGATGAAGCTACAGAGTATTGTGCTATTCCTGGAGGTAGAGGGGGTAAATTTAAATGGCCCACTTTAACAGAACTGTATGTAAAGCTTTTTCAAGTTGAATTTGATGAGGCGCATAATGCTAGTGCCGATGTAGAGGCAACCACAAGAGCCTTCTTAGAGCTTATTCGTAGAGGTGTAATTGCGGCAGATAGATTAAATAAGGACGAAAGTTTTATTCGAAATTTCAAGGATAAAAACCCAAACACGTTTGAGTTAATTGGCTTAAATATCGCTCCTTACAAGCCCTTAGAAACAGAGGAAGGGAGTACAGAAGAGCAAATTCAAGAAGAGGTAGTTGTAGCCAGTACTTCATCCGTTAAAGAAGAGGATCTTGTTGATTTTGCTCATTTTCACGTGCATACGCAATTTTCAATCTTAGAAGCTGTAGGTCAACCAGGAGATTATGTGGCTGCGGCTAAAGAAGCTGGAATGAATGCCCTCGGAATTACAGATGTGGGTAACATGATGGGAGCATTTGCCTTTGTAAATGCATGTAATAAAGAAGGAATAAAACCCATTGTAGGTACCGATATTTATGTATGTAAAGATCATACTAACCATAGCGTTAAGGATAACGGATATCAACAAGTGTTAATTGCCAAAAACAAAAAGGGTTATCACAACTTAGCAAAAATATCTTCGGTTTCTTTTACAGAGGGAAAATATTATGTTCCCAGAGTAAGTAAACCTGTTATTGAACAATTTCATGAAGAGATTATGGCCACTACTGGCGGTCTTTGGTCTGAAATTCCGAGTTTGATTCTAAATGTAGGAGAAAAAGAAGCTGAGGAAGCATTTATATGGTGGCACAATCTTTTTGGTGAGGACTTTTATGTAGAGCTAGTTCGTCATGGTATTGAAGAGGAAGATGTTGTAAATGAAACTCTACTGCGATTTGCAAAGAAACATGGGGTGAAATATTTTGCATCCAATAATGTATATTACCCTACAAAGAAAGGTTCAGAGGCTCTAGATGTTTTGCTTTGCGTGAAAGACAATAAGTTGGTTTCTATGCCTAAAACCTTTTTAGGTAGAACAGGTAGGGAAGCCAGATTTGGATATCCTAACGATGAATGGTATTTGAAATCTCCCCAAGAAATGGCGGCATTATTTTCTGATTTTCCGGAAGCCATTGAAACAGCCGCGGAAATGAATAGGAAATGTGATGGGTTTGAATTAGCAAGAGATGTTCTTTTACCCGCATTTGATATAGGTCCTGAATTTGAAGACCCATCCGATGAAATAAACGGAACTAAAAATGGGGAGAATGCCTATTTACGTCACATCACATACATTGGTGCCGAAAAGCGTTACGGGGAGATAACCGATGAAATAAGAGAGCGATTAGACTTTGAATTATCAGTAATTGAAAAAACAGGTTATCCAGGGTATTTCTTAATTGTTCAAGATTTTACTACTGAAGCTCGTAATATGGGTGTTGCGGTAGGACCTGGTAGGGGGTCTGCGGCAGGGTCGGCTGTAGCCTATTGTATTGGTATTACCAATGTAGATCCTATTAAATACGATTTACTATTTGAGCGTTTTCTAAACCCGGAAAGGGTTTCTATGCCTGATATTGATATTGATTTTGATGATGAAGGTAGAGGGCGTGTTATTGATTATGTGGTAGAGAAATATGGTGCCAATCAAGTGGCTCAAATTATTACCTATGGTTCCATGGCTGCTAAATCATCTATACGAGATGTTTCTAGAGTATTGGATTTACCTTTAGCGGATTCAGATCAAATTGCAAAGTTGGTTCCGTTTGGAATGTCGCTAAAGAAAATATTCAACCTAAGTGAGAAAGATTTAAAGGCTAAACTTCGTGCCGAAGATTTAGCTATGGCAGAGGAATTGAAAAAGATTTCTCAAGCCAATAACGAAAGAGCTGCAGCATTAAATAAAGCTAGAACTTTGGAAGGATCTATGCGTAATACGGGTATTCACGCCTGTGGTGTAATTATTACGCCTAGTGATATTACGGAACACGTGCCTGTGGCAGTGGCCAAAGATTCTGATTTATGGGTAACTCAATTTGATAACTCCGTAGTAGAATCTGCAGGGTTGTTGAAAATGGACTTTTTAGGGTTAAAGACCTTGAGTATTATTAACGATGCCATTAAAATTGCCGAAAGACGTCATGATGTAACCATCATTCCTGATGATATTCCGTTAGATGATGAAACAACTTATGAACTGTTTCAATCCGGACAAACTAAAGGGTTATTCCAGTTTGAATCGCCTGGAATGCAAAAACACTTAATGGCTTTAAAGCCAGATAAGTTTGATGATTTAATTGCCATGAATGCCTTGTACCGTCCGGGGCCTATTGAATACATTCCCAATTTTATTGCACGTAAGCATGGAGAAGAAGATATTGTCTATGATTTAGACGATATGGAAGAATTACTTGGTGAAACCTACGGTATTACCGTTTACCAAGAGCAAGTAATGCTTCTTTCTCAAAAATTGGCTGGATTTTCTAAAGGTCAAGCCGATACGCTTCGAAAAGCGATGGGTAAAAAGAATCGTAAACTAATTGATGAGCTAAAACCGCTATTTCTAGCAGGTTGTGAAGAACGTGGCCATGAGGTAAAAAGTGCCGAAAAGGTATGGACAGATTGGGAAGCTTTTGCGGCCTACGCATTTAATAAATCGCATTCTACATGTTATTCGGTTATTGCATTTCAAACCGGTTATTTAAAAGCAAATTATCCGGCTGCTTACATGGCATCCGTTTTAACGCATAACCTTAATGATATTTCTAAGGTTACAGAGTTTATGGATGAATGTAAACGAATGGGCTTAGTAGTAATGGGGCCAGACGTTAATGAATCTGAGCAAAAATTCACGGTAAATGCCGAAGGCGCTATTCGATTTGGATTAGCGGCCATGAAAGGTATTGGAACCAATGCTGTTAAAGCACTCATTAAAGAAAGAGAAGAAAACGGAAATTTCTCCTCTATTTTTGATTTGGTGAAAAGAGTAGAATTGCGCTCTGTTAATCGAAAATCTATCGAAACTCTAGTTTTAGGGGGGGCTTTTGACTCCATGGGCATTAAAAGAGAACAGTTTTTTGCATTAGACCAAAAAGGAAGAACTTTTTTAGAAACCGTTGTTAAATTTGGAGCCCGTCACCAAGAAAATGCCAATTCGGCTCAAGTTAGTTTATTTGGTGGAGGGTCTGAAATAGAATTACCCGAACCCGTTATTCCGTTGGCAGAAGAATGGATGATATTAGAAAAATTTAATCGTGAAAAAGAAGTTGTAGGGGTTTATATCTCCGGACATCCTTTAGATGATTATAAAGTAGATATTGATAATTTCTGTAATATCACGGTAGATAAAATGCAGAACCCAGATCGTAGTTTAGTAGGGCAAGATTTAAGAATGGGCGGAATGGTAACTGATTTTAGGCACATGGTGGCTAAGAATGGAAATCCTTGGGGTATTTTAACTATTTCTGATTATACGGGAAGTTTTGAAGTCCGGTTTTTTAAAGAAGACTATTTAAAGTTTAAAGAATACTTTCATAAAAACTTGTATCTATTCTTTCAAGGAAAATTTAATGTGCCAAGTTGGATTCCAGATGGAGAGCCGCGTTTGAAAATTACTCAAATGGAGTTTTTAGATCAAATCCGTGAGAAATTTGCCAAGAACTTAAATATTTCTGTAGATATGGAAGGATTAAACACTCCCTTACTGGATGATTTGGAAGCTTTATTTACTAACAATCCAGGAAAAACTAAGATCAATTTGCAGTTTGTTACCATGCATGAGGGTAAACAAATAAAAATTAATGCAGGCGTTCGCCAATTTATGATTGACCCAAATAATAACTTTATGAGAGCCATTGGTGAGCTGCCATTTATTGAATTTAAATTAGCAAGTGCTGGGTTTTAAAATATTGGTCTAAATTGTCATAAAAAATAATACACATGTATACAAGAAGAACCAGGTCTTTAAAGTTTTTATTAAATACATTCGGTCATCAAGTCATTTGGTACGGACCGTATTTGGTTTTAGTTTATGTATCCTATGAATATTTGGGGTATGAACAACTCGACATTAAGATGTCTATTGCCACTGTGTTGGGTTTTGCCGTAGCGTTGCTATTAGGTTTTAGAACCTCAGCTTCTTACGACAGGTGGTGGGAAGCCCGGAAAATTTGGGGAGGTATTGTTAACGACAGTCGAACACTTGTAAGGCAATTAATAGGATTCGTAGGTACAGATGAGGTCACACCCGAAACAAAAACAATGGTGAAGTACCAAATTGCGTGG
>JBMYWA010000116.1:0-5619 GCA_049606935.1 Salibacteraceae bacterium | reverse complement strand
AGTAAATGATATTAATTTGGTCAGGTATTATTCTCAATTCCAATAGGTTTTTATAAAGTATTCACATATAAAAATTTTAAAAGAACTACTTCTTAAAAATTTCATCCAAAAAAAAGGCCTTCACTTACGGTGTGATCCCTAACAATCGGTAAGTGGGACACATCCAAAATTCAAAGTTTGGCTATGTTTCAACTTATTTTTTTATGTCTAACCTTTTCCTCAAGTAAACTTGGGAAAACCTTTTCCATAAAAAAAGGGCTGACTAACGTCAACCCTTTCAATTTTTAATGCGGAGAATGAGGGATTCGAACCCCCGGTACCTCGCGGTACAATAGTTTTCAAGACTACCGCAATCGACCACTCTGCCAATTCTCCGCTGCGAAAGTACTCTTCTTTTTTATTTTAGAAACACATTATGCAAAATATTTTTCTCCTGTTTTAAACGTAGGCTTTCAGGTGCTTAGTTTTCAATTTTTTAGATGTAAATAAAAAATATTCCAATTTAAAATATATGTGGGTAATGGATTAATAAAACGAATAATGAAATTTTGATTCCAGGCGCTACCTCTATAAAATTTCGTTCAAAAAGAAGCCTTCACTTTTGGAAGACCTTCAATTAATGCGGAGAATGAGAAATTACCACATGTTCCTAGTTATTTGTGAAATCAGGATACATAAAATGAAGTTTTCGTAAATCTCATACTGATTTTTTATGTATAAAATTCTCAGAAGCACTGCGTCTAAAAAATTTCATTCAAAAAAAAATGGCCTTCACTAATGGAAGACCTTCTTTTATGCGGAGAATGAGAAATTACCACATGTTCCCAGTTATTTGTGAAATCAGGATACATAAAATGAAGTATTCGTAAATCTCATACTGATTTTTATGTATAAAATTCCCAGAAGCGCTGCTTCTAAAAAATTTCATTCAAAAAAAAAGGCCTTCACTAATGGAAGACCTTCTTTTATGCGGAGAATGAGGGATTACGGTGTGATCCCTAATATTCGGTAAGTGGGACACATCCAAAATTCAAAGTTTGGCTATGCTTCAACTTATTTTTTTATGTCTAACCTTTTCCTCAAGTAAACTTGGGAAAACCTTTTCCATAAAAAAAGGGCTGACTAACGTCAACCCTTTCAATTTTTAATGCGGAGAATGAGGGATTCGAACCCCCGGTACCTCGCGGTACAATAGTTTTCAAGACTACCGCAATCGACCACTCTGCCAATTCTCCGCTGCGAAAGTAATCTTCTTTTTTATTTAGAAAACACTTTTTCTTAAAAACTGATTATTAAATTAGCAACAAATTGTACACCAAATAATTAACCTCAAAAAGTTTTTATGGTCTAAAAAAGAGTTTTATTCATTTCCAGTGATAGCTGGGTATATCCAAGATTATTTTTGTTAGTTATTGCCTTATCCCAACTTTAGTTTTTAAATAGCCGTTGTATCTATTAACAGTAAAAACTCATACATTTTTATGAATGTTCTAGTACGCTTTAATAATGTGAAATTGCTTTTTCACATCTTGGTTTAATCCGTTAAATTTGTACGCATTATTATTAGAATTAAAAAGTATAACCGTCTCAAAATTGTTGAGTTTAAATAAGGAATAAAGAATTAGATGAATTTAATACTTAGATCAATACTCCGAATTTTTGTAGCTACCATTTTTTTATCGTTATTTAATATTTCGGTAAACGCTCAAACTTTGACAAAAGCCCCAAGGGTTTTGTTTGCTGCTCAAAATTATTATCATCCAGAACAAGGTTCCTACGTTGAATTATATTTAAGCTTTGATGCATTGTCTTTAGAGTATAAAAAAATAAATAATTATTATCAAGCGAGGTTAGAGGTTTTATACGTTATTAAAAAGCATGAAAAGGTTATTAAGTACCAAAAATTTGAGGTTTTAAGTCCGCAAATGATGCATGAGAGTAATCGGCAAGATTTTGCCGATGTGCAAACAATGACAATTAAACCCGGGGAGTACACTTTAGAGGTCACCATTTGGGACGTTAATCGAGAGGTGGAACCCATTAAAGCAAGTCAGCCGTTGGTTGTTAAACTAAAAAAAGATCAGATGGGCATGTCTGATTTTATGTTTGAAAAATCTGTTGTTGAAACGGATAAGACAGGCCCTTTTATTAAAAACGGATTGGATATGACTCCGTGGTTGGTCTCAACCATTCCTGCATACATGGCAAATATTTATTTATACGCAGAAGTCTATAATTCTGATTTTGAATTAGGAAGAAATGGAGCCTATGTAGAGAGACATTCATTGAGAAGTTTAGATGTAGACTCTATATTTCCTAATTTCTCATTAGTAAAAAGAGTGCCTGCGGGTGAGGTAAATGTAATCCTTAAAAAAATTGATGTTACAAATCTGCCTCAAGGAAGCTACAGCTATACTATTGAGCTTTTTAATAGAGAAAACGAATTGGTGGGCTCTAATGGCATTCAGTTTTACAGAGAAAGTCTCATTCCTAGTTTAACACAAAAGCAAACTGAAGTTATTGAGTTGGCTGATTTTGACTCATATATTAGATCAACTACCAGAAGAGATTCAATAATAGGTTTTGTTCGTTGCATTAGACCTGTAGTTCCAAGAAATAGTAGAGATTTCATTGATCAGAATTGGAAGAAAGCAAGTACAGAAACTTTACAGTCCTTTTTGATAAATACTTGGACGGATATGCATCAGGAAAAGTCTTATTCAGAATGGGTAAAATATAGACAATTGGTGAAAGTGGTAAACGAGGAATATGGTAGTGCGAATAAACCTGGATATGATACGGATCAAGGTATGACCTATTTACAATACGGACCTCCAGATCAAATAACCGATAGGGCCAATGAGCCTTCTTCCTACCCTTACATTATTTGGCAATATTATGCACACCCCAAAATGGCAAATGCCATGTATGTATTTTATGATCCCTCTTTAACGTATAGAGATTATGTTTTACTTCATTCTACGGTGAGAGGAGAAAAAAATAATGAAAGATGGAGACTTATCCTTCAATCAAGAAATAACGCAAACGGAGACGTAGATAAAAATTCTGGAGTAAATCATTGGGGTGGTCAAGTAGATGATTATTACACTAATCCTAGGTAAAATTTGGTGAAACTATCCATTGTACCTAAAATTGCACTTTTCTAAAAAATATAGTTGCAATTGGACAATTCTAAACAAAACTTTGTAGAAACGGCAGTAGTGTTATTAAGCTACAACAGTTTGCCTTTGGTAACTAAATTTTTACCCAAAATTGTAGAAACCATTCCTAATTCTAGTGAGGTGGAAATTGTTGTAGTTGACAATGCTTCTACGGACGGAACAAAAGAATTTGTAACAGAAAATTTTCCTCAGGTAACTTTAATGCGTTTTGAAAAGAATGTTGGTTTTACTGGAGGGTACTTAAAATCATTAGCGCAAATTGAGGCTAAGAACTATGTGTTAATTAGCTCTGATATTGAAGTTACCGAAAACTGGTTTCAGCCTGCTATTGATTTGTTAAACTCATCTGATGACATTGCCTGTGTGCAACCAAAAGTAATGTCTTACAGCAATAGAAATGAATTTGAATATGCGGGCGCTGCTGGAGGGTACATCGATGCGCTTGGTTACCCTTTTTGCAAAGGAAGGTTGATAAATGTTTTAGAGGAAGATCATGGGCAGTATGATCAGGTTTCTGAGATTTTTTGGGCTTCAGGTGCATGTTTGTTTATTAAATCTGAAGCTTGGAAAAAGGCCGAAGGTTTTGATAAAGATTTCTTTGCTCATATGGAGGAAATTGACTTGTGCTGGAGGTTGAAGGGTATGGGATATAAAATTATGTTTCAGCCTAAGTCGGTAATCTATCATATGGGTGGTTTCGTAATTAAATATGGATCTCCTCAAAAGATTTTTAGAAATCACAGGAATAACCTACTGATGTTATTAAAGAATTTGCCCACTTTCGATTTGTTTTGGAAGATTCCAATGCGATTGGTACTAGATCACGTGGCTTCTTTAAGTATGTTATTTGAAAAAAATCCGGAAGGGGCTATTCAAGTATTTAAAGCCCATTTAGATATTTTATCTAACCTAAGTTTTTGGTTGAAAAAGAGAGAAAAAACGCAAGCCACCAAACTAAAGGTGAATAATACCGGAATTTTTCACAAAAGCTTAATTGTTCAATTTTTCTTGAAAGGGAAAAAGAAATATTCTGATTTAAACTGGAAGGCTTAGATTTTACTTTTGGTTTTCAACCCTTTTATTTCTCGAATTAAGGCAATTAATGTTACAGATGCGGAGAGGGTATCTGCAATTGGAAATGACATCCATATCCCTGTTATTCCGTAATAATTTGGCAAAATGTAAACTAGCGGTATTAGGAATAAACCTTGTCTGGTAAGTGTTAAAATCAACGCAGGTTTAACTTTTCCAATAGCTTGAAAATAGGCTGCGCCAATTAATTGGACAGGAATAAAAGGAGTGACTAAGAAAACAATGAGAATTGCAGGAGGGGTAATTTCAAGTAGCGCCTCATCATTGGTGAAAACATTGACTAATACTTCTCTGCCAAAAAGAATGCCCACAAAAATTAATACCGCCAAAATAGAGGCATAAACAATTGCCTTTTTTATAACTTCCTTAACTCTATCATAATCTTTCGATCCATAATTATAGCCCGCAATTGGTAGCATTCCTTGAGCTAACCCTATTACAGGAAACAATACAAACATCAAAATTCTATTAATAATTCCGTACACAGAAATGTATATTTCACCTCCATGCTGAAATAAGGAATGGTTGAGTACAATTGAAAGAATACTTACGGCTCCTTGTCTAGCAAGAGTAACTAACCCCAAACTATTTATTTCGGAAACAATTTTTTTATCTAGTTTAAGATGTTGCCAAGTAATTTTTAATTCGTTTTTTGGTCCAGCCAAAAAATATGCGGCATAAAAAAAACTAAACATGTACGAAAGGGTGGTAGCCCATGCTGCTCCCGATAACCCCCAATCTAAAAAATAAATAAAAATAGGATCTAAGATTAGGTTTGAGATGGCTGGAACTAGCATAATGTTCATGGCAATTTTTGGAAACCCTTGAGCCCTTATCACGTTATTTCCTGCCATTGCAGGAGCCAAAAAAGGAACGCCTAGCAAAATGATGTGGTAGTATTCTTTGGCAGGCTCCATAATTTCACCTTGAGCCCCAAAAAGAAGAAGAATTTCCTCATCTAAAAAATAGCCGGGAATAACCGCTAATAAAACCAGCCCCATTACCATTGTTATTTGATTCCCGAAAGTGTTTTTTGCTTTGGCCAAATTACCAGCTCCTAAAGCTCTTGATATTATTGATCCACCGCCAACACCAATCGCCATCCCTACGGATGAAATAAGAAAGGTAATGGGTAACACTACTGTAATAGCTGCAATAGCTAGCGAACCAACCCATCGGCCCACAAAAATGGTGTCTACAATCATGTACACCGACATTACCAGTATTCCTATGGAGGCAGGCACAGACTGGCTAATAAGTAATTTGTTGATGCTTTCTGTTCCTAGTAATGCTGATTGGGGCTTACCCATAATTGGCTTAAAAATTGGATGCGCAAGATACATCT
>JBMYWA010000115.1:0-5711 GCA_049606935.1 Salibacteraceae bacterium | reverse complement strand
ACAATACTTTTTGCATCAAGCATTGCTTCCTCTAAACCACTCGCATTTTTACCGCCAGCAGTAGCAAAAAATGGTTGGCCTCCGCCACCGCCTTGAATCTTTTTAGCTACCTCTCTAATAATTTTGCCAGCATTTAAATCTTTTTCTTTTACTATGGTATCCGATATTCCAATAGTCAAAGTCGCTTTAGATCCAGATGTATTACCTATTACAATAAACAGGTTATTTACTTCTTTTCTAAGTTCATGAACCAAGGTCTTAATATCGTCAGAATTCATATCCATTACCCTAGCATAGAAATTAACCCCATTAACATCCTCTAATTCTTCCTTAATTACTGATTTGAAATTTTTCACACTTTCGGCTCTGAATGAAGAAACTTCCTTTTGAAGTTCACCGTTAGAAGCAATCAAATCAACCATTGATTTATGAATATCCTTAGGATTTCTCATGGAGTCTCTAAGTGTATCTAGCAAGTCTAATTGTTGGAAAATCAGCTTTTGAGCTTCCTCACCAGTTACTGCCTCCATTCTTCGAACACCAGCAGCAATAGCTCCTTCCGATACAATTTTAACAAACCCAATTTCACCGGTGGCGTTAACGTGTGTTCCTCCACATAGCTCTACTGAATCTCCAAACTTAATTACACGAACCATATCCCCATACTTTTCACCAAAAAGCATCATTGCCCCCAGCTTTTCAGCTTCAGCAATTGGCATAGACCTGTTTTCATCTAATTGAATGTTCTCCCTAATTTTAGCATTTACCCTAACTTCAATTTCTCTAATTTCATCTGAAGTCATTTTTTGAAAATGAGAAAAATCAAATCGAAGATACTTTTCGTTCACCATAGAACCCTTTTGCTCCACATGAGTACCCAAAACCTCGCGCAAAGCATGATGAATTAAATGGGTCGCACTGTGATTTGCGGCAGTAGCTTTTCTTTTATTTCCAGCAACAACGGCTTTAAAAGTGGCGTTTAAATCTTCGGGCAATTCAGTGCTAAAATGAATAATTAACTTATTCTCTTTCTTAGTATTAATTACCTTCGTCTTCTTCCCATTAGCCTCAATAAACCCTTGATCACCTACTTGACCACCGCCCTCTGGGTAAAAAGGAGTGATATTGAAAACTAGTTGGAATAAGTCCTTCCCTTTTTGGTTAACTTTTCTGTATTTGGTGATTTTGATATCTGTAGTAGTATAATCATATCCAACAAACTCCTCTACGTCATCTTCTCTCAAAACAACCCAATCTTCGGCTATTACCTTAGTTGCTTTTCTAGATCTATTTCTTTGTTCTTCTAATGCTGCTTCAAAACCTTTTATATCTACAAGCATACCAGCTTCTAACGCCATTAATTGCGTTAAGTCAATTGGAAAACCAAACGTATCATAAAGTTCAAATGCAAAATCACCCTTTACTTGATTATGATTCTTTTTGTACTCGTCAAATCGTACAATCCCTTTTGATAGGGTTCTTAAAAAGCTTTCTTCTTCCTCTTTAATAACCTTTTCAATTAGTTGATTTTGTTTCGACAACTCCGTAAACTGCGCTCCCATTAAGTCATTTAATGGACCCACTAGCTTAGTTAAAGTTGGCGTATCAATATTTAAAAAACTATAACCAAAACGTACCGCTCTTCGAAGTATTCTTCTAATTACATATCCCGCACCTGTATTTGACGGTAATTGTCCATCTGCAATAGCAAAACTTACCGCTCTTATATGATCTGCAATCACTCTAAAAGCAACATCCTCTCTAGAGTCAGTAGCTCCGTATTTTAATTCCGTATGTTTTTCTATTTCCCCAATAAGGGTGGTAAATATATCGGTATCGTAATTAGATTGTTTGGCTTGTAAAACCATGGCCAATCTTTCCAATCCCATTCCAGTATCAATATGTTTTGCAGGTAAATCTTTTAACGATTTATCAAACATTCTGGTGTACTGGATGAAAACTAAATTCCAAATTTCAATAACTTGTGGGTGGTCTAAATTCACTAACGACTTACCATCCACTTTGGCTCTTTCTTCATCCGAACGAATATCTACATGAATTTCAGAACATGGTCCACATGGTCCGGTATCTCCCATCTCCCAGAAATTGTCCTTTTTATCAAAACGCATTATTCTATCGGCATCAGTATATTTTTTCCATATATCCTCTGCTTCAATATCTGGAGATGTTCCGTCTTCCTGTGAGCCTGAAAAAACAGTAATGTAAATTCTATCCTTATCTATTTTATATACATTAGTTAAAAGATCCCAAGCCATTTCAATAGCTTCCTCCTTGAAATAATCACCAAACGACCAGTTCCCCAGCATTTCAAACATGGTATGATGATAGGTATCCACCCCTACTTCTTCCAAATCATTATGCTTTCCAGACACTCTCAAACATTTTTGAGAATCGGCAACTCTAACATCTTTTGCCTCGGTCTGTCCCAAAAAGTATTCCTTAAATTGGTTCATTCCCGCATTTGTAAACATCAGTGTAGGATCATCTTTAATCACCATAGGTGCCGATGGAACAATCTTATGTCCACGTTCCTTGAAATAATCAAAAAATTGATTTCTAATTGTATTGGAATCCCAATTCATAACTAATAATTTAAAAAATGTTATGCTTTTTTTAAGCGATTGCAAAAATAGATTAATTCCTTAGTTTTGTGCTTTCAATTTTCCTTGAAAATATATGGCAAATACTAAATACAAGTACAATCCAGGTACATTAAGTTACGAAAGAGAAGAATCTACTTTCAAGTCTAAACTTTATGCATCATTAGGCTACGTGGCATCAGGCATTGTTTTTGGGGGTATTTTCCTAGTTTCATTTCTATATTTCTTTCCTTCTCCTAAAGAAAAAGAGCTTATTCGCGAAAATGAACAATGGCGTTTGCAATTTGGAATTATCAACAAACGTATTGCTGATATGGAAAAAGTACTTTCCAATATTGAAGATAGAGATGACAACATTTACCGAGTAGTTTTTGAAGCAGAACCAATTCCTTCTGAAGTTAGAAATGCAGGTTTTGGTGGTTCTGATAGATACAAAGGTTTAATGGGATTTGACAACTCGGATGAAATTGCAAAGACAACTAAGCATTTAGATAAACTATCAAAGCAAATTTACATTCAATCTAAATCATTAGATGATGTATATACCATGGCAAGAAATAAGGAAAAAATGTTAGCCTCAATTCCTGCTATTATGCCAATTCCAAGTAAAGACCTAACAAGAGTAGCCTCCGGATATGGATTTAGGATTCACCCCGTTTTCAAGGTAAGAAAAATGCATACAGGAATGGATTTCACCGCCCCTACTGGAACTGAAATTAGGGCTACAGGAGATGGTAAAGTTGTGGAAGTCGTTAATTCCCGCAGAGGTTATGGAAAACACATTGTTGTAGATCATGGTTATGGTTATAGAACTAGATATGCACATTTGAGCAAATTTGCTGTTAGAAAAGGTCAAAAAATAAATCGGGGTGATGTTTTAGGTTATGTTGGTTCCACCGGAACTTCCACGGCTCCTCACCTTCATTATGAAGTAGAAAAAAATGGAAAGAAAATTAATCCTGTTAATTTTTATTCAAACGATTTATCTCCCGAACAATATGATTTAATGGTAGAACTTTCTTCTGCAGCAAACCAATCTTTCGACTAAATGCCGGTAAAACAAAATCCAGTTCAAAAAATGTTTTACCCAATTGGGGAAGTCGCCAAAATGTTTGAGGTTAAAACTTCTTTAATTCGATATTGGGAAAATGAATTTGATATCATAAAACCCAAAAAAAACAAAAAGGGAAACAGACTATTTACCCAGACGGATATTGAAAATCTTAAAATAATCTATCACCTAGTAAAGGAAAGAGGTTTTACCCTAGATGGAGCAAAAAAGAAACTAAAAGAAAACAAACAAGACGTGATTAATGAACATGAAATCATTAATCACTTAAATCAAGTCAAGTCCTTTCTGTTAGATTTGAAAAAATCACTTGACTAGTAGTAAGAATTGCTAACCAAGTAATTCTTTACGTAATCTTCAATTCCATCTTCCAATTCCGTAAAGGGCTTATCATACCCAGCCTTTCTAAGTTTTTCAACCGTTGCTTCGGTAAAATATTGATACTTATCACGAATATCTTCAGGGGTAGGAACAAAACTAATATTTGGTTCCAATCCAAGAGCTCTAAAAGTACCTGCGGCTAAGTCATAAAAAGTTCTGGCTTTTCCAGTACCTAAATTGTATAACCCAGAGTGATCTCTTTTTTCCATATGGAACATTAAAACGTTTAGCACATCTTCCACATAGATAAAATCTCTTATTTGTTCTCCATCCTTATAATCCGGGTTATGTGACGCAAACAACTTCATTCCACCCGTTTTCTGGATTTGATTAAATGTATGAAAAACCACAGAAGCCATCCTTCCTTTATGGTATTCGTTTGGCCCAAAAACATTAAAAAATTTACACCCTACCCAATGGTAAGGTTTTTCTTCTTGTTCTAAAGCCCATTTATCAAAGTCATTTTTGCTATCCCCATATGGATTTAAAGGTACTAAATCGAAGGCCAATTCATTCTTATCTTCATACCCTAGCTCACCCATTCCGTATGTAGCCGCAGATGAAGCATACACAAATGGAAGACCATACTTAACACATTGCTTCCAAAGTTTCTTGGTGTAATTTAAATTCAGTTCATCAAAAATTTCCGTATCAAATTCAGTAGTATCGGTTCGAGCACCTAAATGAAAAATAAATTCCGTTAATTTATGGTTTTCATCTAGCCATTCATGGAAGTCCTTTCTATCTACTTTAGCAGTGATTGCCTTACCTAACAAATTGTTTTTTTTGTCTTCTCTACTGAAGTCATCTACAACAACCACATCCTTGTATCCTTCTTTGTTTAATTTACCAACTAAGGCACTTGCAATAAACCCTGCGGCTCCAGTAACTACTATCATTTTGTTTAATTTGATCGTACAAAGATATAACGAGCTAGGAACTATTCCCTCCAAAAATTTCCAATATTGGTATTTAAATTACATTTGTCATCTCGAAAAAAACAAAATATGAAAGGATACGTATTTCCAGGGCAGGGTGCTCAATTTTCAGGTATGGGACTTGATCTATACGAAAGCTCAGATCTTGCAAAAGATCTTTTTAATAAAGCCAATGACATTCTAGGTTTTGACATTTCAAAAATCATGTTTGAAGGCACTGCAGATGAGTTAAAACAAACAAAGGTTACACAACCTGCAGTATTTTTGCATTCTGTAATTCTTGCCAAAATAATGGGAGACGATTTCGCTCCTGATATGGTGGCTGGTCATAGTCTTGGTGAATTTTCGGCTCTTGTTGCAGCAAATGGTTTATCGTTCGAAGATGGGCTTTCTTTAGTCTCAAAGCGAGCTTTAGCAATGCAAAAAGCTTGTGAATTAGCCCCATCAACAATGGCAGCTATTATTGGGTTAGAAGACAAAGTAATTGAAGACATTTGTAAGGATACAGATGGGGTTGTTGTACCCGCAAATTATAATTCACCAGGTCAATTAGTTATTTCGGGTGAAGTAAATGCCATTAATACGGCTTGTGGAAAACTAACCGAAGCTGGAGCTAAAAGAGCCATGGTATTACCAGTGGGTGGCGCTTTTCATTCACCTATGATGGACCCTGCAAAGGAGGAGCTTGCAGCAGCTATTGAG
>JBMYWA010000114.1:0-5901 GCA_049606935.1 Salibacteraceae bacterium | reverse complement strand
ATTTTCAAACTCCTTAATATCCTCTAAAAACTCCATGGCTTTCCTGGTTTTTGAGCCAGTGATCAGTACTATGGTTTTTCTTACCCACTTAATATGTAAGTTTTTATACGATAGCTTATTTAAGAACCAAATTAGAGGAATTATCAAAAGGAAATTGATGACTAAATACCTAACCACAAAATCTGAATCTAAGTAAACATAAATATCATAACCTAGAAAAACATCTAACCCCACAATGGCATAAGACCACCATACCGGAGCAGATAGAAGAAGAATTTTGACAAACAACAAGTTGTGTGAATTTACCAACTCTATTTTTTTTCTGATCTCTACAATAGGTTTAGAATAATTGATTTGTTGTAGTAAAACTACCTGACCAATACTACCCACTATTGCGATTAGTGTAAAAACGTGAAGGATAATTCCACTAACAACCAAATGAGTTTGATCTAAATTAGAAGCGATATATCCTCCTAACAAAATGGCTAAAAGACTAAAAATCACGACTTCAAATACTCTGTATTTAAGAACCTTATTGGTGGTGCTTTCAGGTTTTTGCAAGGGCAACTCATTTATTGAGGATAAATTTAATTGGAGTGTTTGGTCCAATTTATCATCATAAGCGGCCATTATTTTATTCAATTCTTGTGCTTCCATTATTTAGTTTTTTCTGAAATTCTTTTTTTAATTTTAGTTTTAATCGGTTAATTTTTGTGGCCACATTGGTTTTTGATATCCCCAAAATTTCTCCAATCTCCTCATATGACCTCTCTTCTAAATATAACAACATCAGCGCCTTATTTAATTCATTTAGTTTTTGAATGAATTCTTGTAACAATTTAATATTATGATCTAATTCAATTTTATGATCATTTTCATCTGCTACACTATAAATGGATTCTTCGATGTTCAAATCATTAACAATCATCCATTTTTTCTCCTTTCGGTAAAATGATATGGCCACATTGAGCGCAATGCGGTACATCCAAGTAGAATACTTGAAATTGGGATTGTACTTGTAAAAAGAGTTCCATAATTGAATAATTATCTCCTGCTCCAAATCCTTTCTATCCTCCTGGTTCTTGCAATAAGAATTCACTATTTTATAGATGATCTTTTTATGTTCATCTATAATCTTTAGAAACTCCTCTTTTTTGCCTTCCTTCATTATTGAGATGATATGTTAATGCCACTTTTCATGCGTTGAAATTTAATTTACATCTTATTATTCGCAGAAACTCAAAAAAGTCACACCTTAAGTGCATTTTTTTTTATTGCCTAGGTTTTTGAGATCAAATATTGATTCTAGAAACACCATTAACAACCTGATATGGCATCGCTAAGCCTTGTTTCTTCTTAGAATGTAACCAATACTATCTTAATTAGTTTGCGTCTAACTGTAAGAAAAGCCTTTATTTGAATTTACCCCAGTGGGTTTTCATTCTTTTTTGAACGCCTATTTCCTTTTAACTTTCTATCAAGAGTTTCTTCTAAAATCATTCTTGAAATAGGAAAGATAAAAACCACTGTACCAAAATACTTTTCAGGAACATTACTCATAACCAGCATAGTTATGGCGCCCATTATCCAGATAGAGAAGGCTAAATATATTACTGTTTGTTGGGTTTCAATCAATTTCGTTTTTGATTTTTTAATTTCCCAAAAAGCCAAAAAATAGCCTATTAATAGCCCTGGTAGCAAAAGCAATAATTGTTTTTGGTGTACAATTACGGGGTAAATTATTCCGTGTTCAGAATTTCCATATATTTCTGTAAAATCATCCATTATGACCGCTCCAAAATATATGATCACATAGTTAAAAATTAATAATGGGACCGCCCCAATAAAAACATTTTGTAGGTTCACGGTTGATTTTTCTTTGGAGAAAATATTAACCAATCCATAGAATAATATCATAAAAACCAATTCTATCCACAGTGTAAACATGAACACAAAAACGGTAGGTTTATCTTCTATGGAAAGTTGAAGAATTACAAAACCATAGGTTAAAAAAATCAGGAATTTTTTCATGAGTACGGCATAAAGACTAATTTGTTTGGGCCCAATTATTTCTTGAAAACAATATCAATACTACCGCACTCATACTCTACCATAATGGTTAAAGTATTGCTGGTGATACTTTTTATTTGAAACTGTGCTTCTCCTTCTTGTTTTACACCATTTTCTGTAAGGTTAAACAGTTCTATGGTGCTATTGTTCACCTTATAATTGGCTTTGGCATTTCCTTCATCTGAATTCAGCTCTGCCGTACCATTTTTCAAAAAGACAAAAGTGGTAATTGGGAAATAATCGACCCCTTTGCAGCTGGGATTGGTAGTGGTTACGGATTGGTATTTCCATGTTCCAATTATTTTTTCTTCATTTTGACTAAACCCCGTGTTTAGTACAAATAGCAATAAAAAAGTGAAGATTAGATTTTTCATATTTAAGTTTAAGTTACGGCTAAGGAAATGTGGGCACATCCTTTAGTTCCCATTTAAAAGATATTCTGTTCATTATGTAAAGTATCCATCTTAGCTGCGGTTAAATTAAAAAAATTCGCAATTTCAGGCATAAAACTATCAAATGTGGTATATTTTTCTCTATCACCCGCATATCTTTCTAACTCCATAACTAACTCATTTGTAAACAAAAAGCTACTGTTTAACTGCTCATTTATTTCATTTTGGATTGTCTTTTTATCATAATTATGGTCTTTCATATATTTAATCACAGCCGACCTAACCAATGCCTCATCATACATAGTTTTCCAATTACCGTATGCTTGCTTGTTCATTTCTTCTTTTACGATCTCAAAAATAATTAATCCACTTTTTTGAAAATCTGAACGATGTTTTTCTACCAAATGATTTACAAACGAATGGTTAAACTCGTGTAAAAGTGTTGGAAAATATTCATTCATTTCATAGGTTGGTTTACTTAAACTATCCACGCTCCACGTGCCCATTATTGCGTAAACTATTTCGTTACCATTATTTTCCACTATTTTGGGGCCATAATTTGCACCACCATTGCCTAAGCCAATTATTATTCTAAATTCTCCATTTGGTTTTGTGCCGTAGAAATTTTGATACCACTCTACATCTAAATTTTGATATACTTTTTTAAATCTGTTTGAAGCTGTTGTATAAAGCTCTTCATTTTCATTAAAAAAAGTTTGGCAGTTGGCATCCCTATAAAATTCATTGAGCAACTTTAAAAATTTTATAGAGTTTTCCTCTCCCCAAGGTTGCTCTAACGATTTGTTTGGAAATGGGGTTATTATGGGTTTTATATTGGGTGGTTGAGTTATATGAATGGCCATACTCATAACTGAACTAAAACCAATTCCTTCGTCACGTAATTCATTCTTTACAAATTGAATTAGGTTGTGATTTTTAAAATGTCCAAAATGGTTTTCAATGCTTTCTATATACTTTGGAAAAAGGTTTTGACTATATTCATGGCTGCCTGCAAGTCTAAAAACAATGCTTAATAGCTCCACACGTTTATCTATTACCGGTTCCTTTAAAATTGTTTCATTTTTTTCAAGTTGGTGTTTTCTTTCTGTTGAACATCCAGAAAGAAGGATGAAAATCAAAAAAATACGTATTAATTGCCGCATTTGATAAGTGTATATTTTCAAGTAATTGCTTAAAGGCACAAAAGAAACGTGCATTTTGAGTTCCGAAAGATAGGCATCCTACCTCCTCCTTTTTACTGTTTTCAGTTTTTTTGAATTATTACAATTCAGAAGTTACCCATTCAGGTGTAATGCGTCCGTATGCTAGTTTTAAGACTTATGCGAAGTCAACTGCTATTTTTTTGATTTGTTTTGCTAAATTAATTCCACATTCCGTTTGATGCAGTAAGTACCATGGGGTTTTTATCTGTAATCAATATTGTTTGTTCATGTTGGGTTACATATCCGCCTTTATTTCCAACCAGCGTCCAGCCATCATTCAATTCTACCGCAACGGTTGATTTTGTAGAAATAAAGGTTTCAATAGCTACAGTGGTGTTTTTCTTAAACCGTTCTCTATTTAATCGCACTCTGTAATTTAAAATATTTTCAGGTTCTTCGTGTAAACTTCTTCCCACTCCATGACCTGCTAAATTTTTAATCACCTTAAATCCCGATTTTTTAGCCTCTTTTTCTATTAGGTAACCGATATCCGCAATTCTTACCCCTCCTTTAATACTGTTAATGGCTTTTTTCAGAATATTTTTTGATGCATCTACCAGAGGTTGATGGTTATTAATATCCTTTCCAAGTACAAACGAGCCTCCATTGTCAGACCAAAATCCATTTAACTCTGCAGAAACATCAATGTTAATTAGATCTCCTTCTTTAAGTACTCTATTTTTAGAAGGAATTCCGTGAGCAGCTTCCTCATTTACACTAATACAGGTGAAACCAGGAAAACCATACGTTTCATATGGAGCCGATTTTGCGCCATATTTTTTTAACAGGCTTCCTCCGTATTCATCTAATTCTTTAGTAGTCATGCCCACCTTAGCATAATCAATCATCAATTTTAGTGTTGTTCCCACAACTTCACTCACTGCTTTCATTCCGGTTAATTCGGATTCTTTAGTAATAGACATTTCTTTTTGTTTTAGTTGGATACAATTTAATGATTCAAACTCCAAATTAAAGCTTTCTCTTTCCTTAATCTAAAAATAGTATGATGTTTTTCTTTTGGCTCTTTGTTTGGTAATTCTATTCCGTTTTAATTTTTGAGTAAATATCCAAACTAATAAAATTTCCGTTTTTTATTTCACAGTCTTTCATCGTTCCTTCATACTGGAAATCGAGTTTAGCCATGGCGTTTTTACAATTTGTATTGTCTGACTCCACAAAACCTTCAATTCTATGTAAATCTAATTTATTAAAACCGTAGTGACATATTAGCGGCATGGCTTCGGTCATAATTCCTTTTCCCCAAAAATCGGTATGTAACCAAAAACCAATTTCGGCTTTTTTATGTTCCTTACTCAAATCATTAAGTCCACCTGCCCCATAAAAGGTTTTATTATCAGGTGAACACACGGCAAACCACATTCCGGTTCCTTCTTTCTCGAGATTTGCAAACCAATTCATTTGTTCTTTAGTTGCTTCCAAACTGTTAAAACTAACTCCGTAATGTTTAATTATACTAGGATGAGAAAGCCCTTTGAAAACACTGTCAATATCGCTTTCAATAAATGGTCTTAATAAAAGATTTTTGCTTTTTATGTTCTTGGAGGTATTCATTATTAATTTGTATTACTGCGTTTTATTTTATCAAACATCCAAAATTCGTATAATAGATAATTATTTAAAAGAGTTTGCTCTTTATACTTTCTGGTAATATGTTTACTTCATTTTTTTGAAATGAAAATCATTCCCCCGGTCTAGATTGGTATATGATAGGTAACTTTCATATAGTTTTAGGATGCTATAATTTAAAAAGATCTCCCCTCCTTCTGTTTTCCATTGACCTTTTAGTACCTGCGATAGCTTAACCGTTTTATCTTTTTTTACTACCTCACTTAATGAAGATCTGGCACCCTTTGGTTCTTGATCTTTATTATTGGCATCACCGCAAGCAGTTGTAAATACAAGCATAATACCCGTAAGGACCAGTGTGTATTTCTTCATTGTTTTATCCATATAAATTGGAGTTGGAAAACTAGTTTGTAAAATAAGAAATACCATTCAAGGATATGCGATTTTGGTAATGTATAGTAACGATTGGTTTTGAATAGTCCGTTATTTACAGGTAGCACTTTTGGAAGTGCCCTTACCGCATTAGCTTGTAATTTCTATTTATTCATGTTTGCTTCAAAGATATTCATGAACGTACTTGGGTGAGTTGTTTTTACCTTAAAGTTAGGTTGGTAATTTGTGAGGCACGA
>JBMYWA010000113.1:0-5934 GCA_049606935.1 Salibacteraceae bacterium | reverse complement strand
TTAACATTGGAAGATGTTGAAATCAATACTCAAGATATTGAGGGTTGGTTAGTAATGAATGATGATAAACTAACCATTGCTTTAGATATAACAATTAGTGAAGAATTAAGACACGAAGGAATAGCCAGAGAGTTTGTTAATCGTATTCAAAACATTAGAAAAGATCAAGGTTTTGAGGTAACTGATAAAATTAACATTTCGGTAATGAAACAAGATTTGTTAAAGGCTAGTGTAGATGCGAATTTCGACTATATTTGTTCGGAAACGTTAACAGAAAATCTTACCTTTATAGATACCTTATCCAATACAAATGCACAGGCAATTGAATTAGAAGAAGGACTTACAACGGATATTGTTGTAGACAAAGTATAAAGGATTAAAAATATTAGAATTATGTCAGAAAAAAATAAATATTCAGACGCAGACTTAGCAGAATTTAAAGAATTGATTGAAGCAAAATTAGAAGAAGCACGTAAAGATTTAGAGATGCTTAATTCGGCTATTTCGAATGATAATAATGGTACGAATGATACTTCTCCTTCATTTAAAATGATGGAAGATGGATCAGATACTTTAAGCCGTGAAGAGACTTCGCAGTTAGCTGCACGTCAAGAAAAGTTTATCAATAGCTTAAACAATGCTTTAATCCGTATTGAAAACAAAACTTACGGAGTATGTAGAGAAACTGGAAATTTAATTTCTAAAGCGCGTTTGCGTATTGTTCCTCATGCAACGCTTAGTATTGAGGCCAAAAACAAAATGGGTTAGTACCGTTTTTGAAAGCTAAATACCATTAGTTCACAAAACTATATGAGTCGCTTAACAGTGCCGGCTATTACCGCGCTTACTGTTTTAGTGATAGACCAATGGAGTAAAATCTGGGTCAAGACCAATATGTATTTGGGTCAAGAGTATCGTATTGCCGATTGGTTCATCATTCATTTTACCGAAAACCCGGGAATGGCGTTCGGTATGGAATTGGGTGGCGATTACGGAAAAGTGATTTTAAGTCTGTTCCGAATTTTTGCGGTTATTGGTATTGGCTGGTATATTATTAAGTTAAGTAAAGAAGGCGCTCATGTGGGTTTTTTAACTTCTATGGGGTTAATCTTTGCTGGCGCTTTAGGTAACATTTTAGACTCGGTTTTTTACGGGCAAATTTTCACAGAATCTAGTGCCCATATTGCACAAAAGGTGGCTTTTGGTAGTGGATATGCAGATGTTCTTCATGGTCGGGTGGTAGATATGCTATATTTCCCACTTGTGGATGGATTCTTTCCAGATTGGTTTCCAATTTGGGGTGGCGACCACTTTATGTTTTTCAGGCCGGTTTTTAATATTGCCGACTCTGCTATTACGGTTGGAGTAGCTATTATTATCATTTTTCAAAAGTTGTTTTTTGAGGATCCTGTTGAATCTGATACATAAAAATCAGAATAACCTTTATAAAAGCCTTACTCTGAGCAGAGTCTGTGTTTTTAACAATTCTTAATACAAAAATTAACATTTCAACCTATCAAAATTCAGATTGAAACCTCTAATTTAGTCAGCCGAGAAAATGATTATCTCATAAATGTTAAATCTAAATATTAATGCTTATGTTAAAATTGACGAAATACGTTCTGGAAAAGGTAAGCTTCGATATAAGTTTATTTAAGAAAGAACTCCTAAAGGCAAAAAAGGCCTTAGAAAAGGAAGAGCTAATGTTGCTTTATACTTGGGGGAAAGTAAGATTTGCAGCGGAGCACCAAAAGTTATTGAGAGAGGTGATTCACCAATGATATAGAATCAATTAAAAAATGTTTAATCAAGCCTGAAATGAGTAATCGTTTCAGGCTTTTATTTTGGTGATGATTGGGTTAGGAAATAACTAAAAATTAAGTTAGGCGTAGCGTCTCGCTACGTCATATAATAACAAGGCCTCCGGCCTGAATATAACTCAATCAAAATTATCAAAAGATTTTTTTATTTGAGAATGCCCACCGGATATCAAATTAAAGAACAAGATCAATTATACTTTTTAACCTTCCAGATAGTAGAATGGGTGGATATATTTACAAGAAAAGAAAATCGTGATATTGTTATTGAAAACCTGAAGTATTGCAATGAGAACAAAGGACTAGAAATTTATGGTTACGTAATAATGAGTAATCATATTCATTTATTGTTGCGTAGTGATTCTAATGAATTATCAAAAACCATAAAAGAATTCAAGAGCTATACCGCCAAACAAATTTTGAAATCAATTGAATCGGGAACGGAAAGTAGAAGAGATTGGATGTTGAATGTTTTTAAGGATGCAGCGTTTAACCATAAACGAAACAGCACCTATCAATTATGGACACATGAAAACCATGCAGAGCATATTTACTCCAATAAATTTATGGAACAGAAGTTGAACTACATTCATCCAAATCCAGTTCGAGCAGGCTTGGTTTTAAAAGAGGAAGATTATGTGTATTCTAGTGCTATTAATTACTTTATGTTGTTGGCATTATAGATATAGACATTATAGTTTTGAAATGGAAAACCTACTAGCCACTCAGCCGAGACGGCTTGTTAAATGAATCGTAGCCTAGAGGCTACGATTAACGGGGTAACCTCAAATACTTTTACAAAAAACCGCATCGCTAATTTACTTTAACTCAAATAACTTTTGTACATCTTTATGAGTTCCTGGAAGGATTAAACGATTTCCAATTTTAATGCTTTTTTCAGGACGAATTATAGCTTCAGTATTATTTAAGATTTCTCGTTTTTCTCCTAATTTACCTGAATTTGAAATATCGTACATAACTAATTTTGGAAAATCAATTTCGGTTCCAAGAACCGAAGATGGTTTTGGGGTTTGATTTGCATTTTGTTCGTTATACATTAAAATCAAAGAATTTGAACCAGGGAAATAATGGATGTAACTTTTGTTGCTGCCGATCACTGGTTTAGGCATGTACAAATAATTCCTTTTGCTAAAGGAAAGACTCCAATCTAATTTGGATCCTCCTTCAGTAAATTTTAATAATTGCATATTACCCGTAAAACTCTCATTTTTCTTGTCAAAATCTCCGAACTTGGTATTTATAATATCATAATTTTCAAACTCTAATAAAACTGTAAACTCATCATCTTCAAGCGGAGTAAAATTAGTTATTGCTACATTATTTATGTGTGGGATCTTACCCTTTTGGAATTTTTTTGTGGCAGATTCTTTTAACTTTTCATCAGGAAGGATTTCGGCAACAAATTCCTCCGAAAAATACTCTTGATATAAAACTTCCATTTGGTTGGATGTGGAATTGATTTTAGAAATGAAAATTCCTTTTGAAAATAAGTTGTTAAATGCATCGCTAAAGAGTCCAGCTAAATAAAGATTTCCTTCAGAGTCTAATTTCATTTTACACCCATTATAAGAAACGTATTGTAATTTTTCTTCAAAATCAATATTGTATGTTTTAGGCTTTTTAGAGTCTTCATTTACCATATTAATTGAGACCTGATTGGAACTATGAAATTGTCTTCTTGTGTCGCTAATAGTTAGGCCAGGTAATTCTTGTTCATAATTCCTGTTTTTCATTACTATTTCATTGTAAATGGGATAAATCGCGTTCATTTTATTAGAGAAATTAGATAGGGTCATTATGTAAATCTCTCCTGTGTTAGAAACTAGAATTTGTTCATACCTTTTAGCTTCCTGTAAAGCTCGGTCACTTTCCCATGTAATAGTATTCAGAACTTCCAAATTAGAATTGATTAGCGTAATATAGGACTTATACTTTTTTGGTTTGGAATAACCCCTTACAAATCCGTAGCAAATTCCTAGAAATTGTTGATTTTCAGATTCTTCAATTCTTAATTGTCCTTCAAAATATGTTGCATTATTAATGTAAGTAAACTGGGCGAAATTTTGAGATAATTGGGTTTCTTTTGTGTCCAAACTTACTTCCCTTAAGTTGATACTCACCTTTGGAGCTATCTCATTTTTTTCAAATTCTTTACCATTAAGGTCTTTAAGGTTACTAGTAAATATAAGAACTCTGTTACCTCTAAGGAATATATTTTCAATGTTGTTATTTTTTAGCAATTCCTTTTTAATGAGCTTGAAAGAATTTTCTGAATTAATTGTTCCAATAGAAATGGAGTTTTCTTCGTTGTTGATTTGATAGGCTACAATTCCATTGCTAGATTCACCAATAACTGAAGTCTTTATATGGGGTGAATTTTCGGAAATATTAATTTGGGTTAATGTTGTATTCATTTGTGCAAATGAATCCATTAAAATAATGAAGGATGCTAAAAAAAGAGTAAATATTGGTTTCATAAAAAGGTTTATTAAAATAAAATTCTTTTTAATCTATTCTAGATTTTGGTTATTTCAAAAACCCAATATTCTTTCTCAATCCAGATGCTTTAGCTCTCATTACAGGAGTACCGGCAAAAACCTTTAAGAAAACTTCATCGGTAATTTCTTCCCAATCACGTTTGGTAAAATTTTTCCATGGAATATGTCGGTTAAAAGCAGGTTCTAAGGTAGGTTGTGCGTTTTTAGTCCAAGGGCATACATCTTGGCAAATATCACAACCAAAAATCCAGTCTTCCATTTTGCCTTTAAACTCGCTCGGGATTTCGTTTTTGAGTTCAATGGTAAGGTAAGAGATACATTTCTTAGCATCGAGCTGATAAGGGGTGTTTAAAGCATCTGTTGGACATGCGTCTACACAGAGGTTACATGTTCTGCATAAGTCCTTTACAGGGCCTGTTTGATCTAATTCAATATCCAAAATGAGTTCAGAAAGAAAAAACTGGGAGCCCTTTTTCCGATTTAGGATAAGGGTGTTTTTCCCCATCCACCCTAAACCACTTTTCTGAGCCCAGGCCTTTTCCATAACCGGTGCAGAATCTACAAAGGCGCGTCCTGATACTTCTCCTATTTCATCCTGTATAAAATGAAGTAGTTCAATCAGCTTTTTCTTAATCACCTTATGGTAATCTTTTCCGTAAGCGTATTTAGATATTTTGTAGGTGTTGTCTTGCGGTAATGGTAATGCGGGTAGGTATTCGAATCCCAATGAGATAACACTTTTAGCCCCTTCTACCAATAACGTTGGGTCGGTTCGTTTATCAAAATTATTAGCCAACCAAGCCATGTCACCATGCGAATCATTTTTAAGAAATGACTCTAACCGAGGAGCTTCTTCTTCTAAAAACTCGGCTTTAGAAACTCCAAACAATGAAAACCCCAACTCTTGAGATTTTTGCTCAATAGCAAAACTCTGTTGTTGGGTTAATTTCAAAATAAAGTAGATTGATCGTAAGGCCTGTTTCTACCCAAATGTTTGTAGGCTAACTCGGTCACTTCACGGCCTCTAGAGGTTCGTTGTAAAAAGCCCTCTTGAATAAGAAAGGGTTCGTATACCTCTTCAATGGTACCCGAATCTTCGCCCACCGCGGTTGAAATGGTAGTCAACCCCACAGGGCCACCTTTGAACTTGTCAATAATGGTGGCTAGGATTTTATTATCCATTTCATCCAATCCATTCTTATCTACATTCAATGCATCTAAGGAGAAATGGGTGATTTTTAAATCAATATTTCCAGTACCTTTTATCTGTGCAAAATCGCGCACTCTTCGTAATAAGGAGTTGGTAATACGCGGAGTTCCTCTACTACGTGAAGCAATTTCGGAAGCCGCTTGATGGTCAATTCCCACGTTTAAAATATCGGCCGAACGGGTAACGATGGTAGCTAATAAATCAGAATTGTAATAAGCCAATCGCGAGTTAATACCAAAACGGGCTCTTAACGGGGAGGTTAAGGAACCAGAACGTGTGGTAGCACCTACTAAAGTGAAGGGCTCTAACTCAATTTGTACCGTACGCGCATTAGGTCCGGTATCAATCATGATATCGATTTTATAATCCTCCATAGCCGAGTATAAAA
>JBMYWA010000112.1:0-5956 GCA_049606935.1 Salibacteraceae bacterium | reverse complement strand
TGTCTTGTGAAGAACTTTGTTCCCTTAAGGGAGCGCAAATGTATGATTTCGGTTTAATATGGCAATGGATTTTTAATAAAAAAGATGCTCTTTTTTTGAATTAATTCTATTCGGCTAGTCAATCACATAAATATTACATTCTCCTCCAGTAACTTGCATGCTTTTGGGGCTGCTTTCATAAATAGTATCAGCGGTAGTAGAAGAGGTTTGTTTTATTTCCCAATACTTTAAGAGGTATGACCCTTGGGCTTTATCTAGGAAAGGCAACTTTTGACATCCAGTACTGCAAGTAGGAAAAGGTGAAGTACAAGCAGAAGAAAGACTGCCCATATACTGACCGTTTACATGTACTACTAATGAAACGTTAGGTACACTAAGACCAGACCGAGTGGTTATTACATATACATCTCCGTTGTAAATGCAAGAGCCATTGTCGTAACGTGCATCAGAATCGAAATTTAAAGCATCAGGATCCATGCAACCTCCATAATCACACGAGCCATCATCTTTTTCTGCTTCGTAAACAAAGTTACTGGCATAGGGGTCTGTGCAACCTTCTGTTTTACACGATTGAAATACATTGAGAATAGAAATACAAAAAATAAATAGAGAGACTCTAGCGATCATATTGGCGAATTTACGGATAAACCCAGTAATTTGAAATTTTACATTTTATATTCGCAAAGACTTAGAAAAAATGGCAGATTTAATCAGTAAGCAAAATATTAGAGAGTTTTCCAAACTAGAATGGTTTGCTCGTCAGGTAGTGGAAGGATTTATTACCGGATTGCATAAAAGTCCGTACCATGGTTTTTCTGTGGAGTTTGCAGAACACAGACACTATAATCCTGGAGATTCTACTCGCCATATTGATTGGAAACTTTTTGCAAGAACCGACAAACACTTCATTAAGAAATACGAGGAGGAAACAAATCTTCGTTGTCAAATTGTAATTGATCATTCTTCCTCTATGTTTTTCCCATTAGATGAAAAGGAAAATAAGATGAGTTTTTCTGTTCACGCAGCAGCAGCCCTAACCCATTTATTTAAAGGTCAGCGAGATGCAGTAGGTTTGAGTTTGTTTTCGGATAAAGTGGATGTGCATTTACCTGCCAAACTGAGTATTTCTCATTTGAATAGAATGTATGCTCACTTGGAAAACCTATTAGAAAGTAAGCCTGATGGCTCTCAAACAAATGTTTCGTCTGCTTTACATGAAATTTCAGATAGGATTAATCAAAGGTCTTTGGTTTTGGTGTTTAGCGATATGTTAGATGGTATTGGTACCGATATGCAGCCATTATTTAATGCATTACAACATTTAAAATATAACAAACATGAGGTGGTGGTGTTTCATGTAACCGATAGGTCAAAAGAAATTGAATTGGACTATGAAAACAGGCCTTACACCTTTGTGGATGTGGAAACGAAAGAAGAAGTAAAGCTAAACCCATCTCAAATTAAAGAACACTTTAAAGAAAGTGCCTTGGCTCACGAAAATGAGGTGAAACTAAAATGTACTAAATACGGAATAGATTTTGTCAAAGCCGATATTGCCGATGGGTATGATCAAATTCTACGTACTTATTTGGACAAAAGAAAGAGAATAAAGTAATTATTCCTTTACTTCCAGTTTAAACCCTACCCCGTGAATGTTGTTAATGGTAATCTTAGAATCTTCCGAAAGATACTTACGAAGTTTAGTAATAAACACATCCATACTACGACCTAAAAAATAATCATCGCTACCCCAAATAATTCTTAAAATAGAATTTCGTTGAAGTACTTCTCCTTTATGAATACAAAGGAGTCTTAATAAAGCGGCTTCCTTTTTAGTTAACTTTTTATTCTCTTTATCGCTTTTTAAACTTTGTTCTGGGTAATTAAATGTAAAATCACCTAAACTGTAAACATCTTTTTGTTGGGTATCGGATTGACTCTTATTTATTCGATTAATGATGTTTTTTATTCTAAGATCTAATTCGTCAATAGAAAATGGTTTTGTGATGTAATCATCTGCACCTATGGTTAAACCTTGAATTTTATCATCTTCTTGTGATCTAGCTGTTAAAAAGAAAATAGGCACTTCACTATCCACGGCTTTAATTTCTTTAGCCAGCGTAAAACCGTCTTTTTTGGGCATCATCACGTCCACCAAACAAATGTTAAACCTAGAAGCATGAAAAAGTTCGTATCCTTCCACACCGTCTTTAGCCCAAACAACGTGATAACCCTTGTCTTCAAGTCCTTCTTGAGTAACGAAGCCTAGGTTTTCATCGTCTTCGACTAATAAAATTGAAATATCTGCATTAAAATTCATGTTAAACGGTTTTAAAGGTGAGTATAAAAGTGGAGCCTTGACCTAATTGGCTTTTCAAGAATATGTTTCCGTTGTGTTTATGTACCAAAAGGTGAACATAATTCAATCCAATACCAAAGCCTTTTACGTTGTGTATGTTTCCGGTAGAGACTCTATAAAATTTTTCGAATATGTGCGGTTGGTGTTGAGGTGCAATTCCAAGACCTTTATCAGAAATGGAAATTTCTAGCTTATCATTGGTGTTTTTTGTGGTAATGGATACGTTTAATTCGTCAGGCGAATATTTTATAGCATTATCTAATAGGTTACTGAAAATATTCTTCAGATGTTCTTCATCGCCAAGAATAGTTGCGTTTTCAGCATTTAAGTTAACAGAAATATTCCCTTTTTTGGACTCAATATTAACCTTGAAAACTTCAATAATTCGTTCCAATAATTGATGGACTTCAATAGGTTGGTTTTTTATGTTAACCTTTTCTTTTTCAATAGTTGCTGCTTGGAGTATACGTTCTACTTGTTCTTGTAATCGTTGATTCTCTGACTGAATAATACTTACGTATTTCTGTAAACGCTCTGGCTTTTCTAGGATGTTTGGTTTCTTTAAAGCATCTGTAGAAATAGCAATGGTAGACAATGGGGTTTTAAACTCGTGAGTCATGTTATTAATGAAATCAGTTTTCATGTCATTAACCCTGCGTTGCTTTAACAACTGCTGAATAATAAATCCGAAGAAGGCAATAATGACAATTAGTATAGCTGAAGAATACAGCCAGAAATCCATTTGATAAAATAAACCGCTCGTGTGATCAGGGAAATAAATGCTAAAATAATGACCTTGTTCTTTGTTCCAGTTTACATGAGGTACCGGGTCTTTATCTGGTTTCTTATCAAAGGTGATGTTTTGACAATACACTACCGAATCCGAAAAACAATCGTAAATATTAAATAGAAAATCCTCTGTAATAGCCGATTGTTCAAACTCCATTTTTAGTAAGGATTCCACCAAATAAGGATCAGAAACGAAATGTGTTTTAACCACAAAGAAATTTGGTTTTTCCTGTACTATGGGATGTAAAATAATAGAACTATCGCCCTCTGCCTTTTGAAGATTATCTAAGGTGGTTAATAGCACTTGATTTACCTCGTAGGTGAATTGTTTTTCTTCTAATTGATAAGCCTTTTTTACCCAAGAAACCTGTGTAATTACCAAAGAAATTAGCAAAAGAGTTGCTACGGCAATAATGTTACGAATAGAATTTCTTTTCATTTGAGTGTATAACGAGCCTAATTAGATAGCCATTTTGTTTATACCCTCGAAAGTAGGAAAACGAATGTATTTCGCCTACTTATTTACAAATTTTGGGAAATATTTAGCAATTGTAGCAAAAACCAAAGCATAAATTATTGCCAAAAATGTTAAGGATGTCACCGTAATAATGGCAAGGTTCCCAGGAACATAAATTAAATCAGCAAAAGCGGTAAAGTTTTCAATGGCAGCGTTTATTACTTCTTCTGTTTGGTTGTTTTTGTTGAGTTGGTCTAAAATTTCTTGCCTACGGGTAGTAATGAAAATCTCTAAAAAGTGTGGGTGAATTAATTTGTAAAAAATATAGGTAAAAACTCCGTAACCAAGAGCAAATATGGCGCCTCCTTGGGCTGCACCTTTAAAATCCATAGTGAAGTCAAATTGTTCTTCGCTATTATGCCTTGGTGCATAGATTCCATAGTAAGTAGAAATAATGGTAAGGAAAGACAAATAGGCCCATGTATTGGACCAGTCAATTTGAAAAGATTCAAAAATAAGTCGGCAAATTATTCCAACTAAAATTAATCCTAAAAAAGTGTACCAGTTTCCTTTATTCATGCGGCAATATTAGTGCTTTTTTTAGATTTCGGGATTTAATTCTTTAGTAGAAACAAAAAAACCACTCCCGAAAAAACAGGAGTGGTTTAACAAATTGAATAACTGATTAATTGTCAATAATACCTTCAAAATGATCCGTTACGTAAGGTCCTTCTGTTCCTCCAAATGGGCCTGTGCTGTATTGGTAATCTGCCGTAAATGTATTGCCTTGGGCAAAGCCTACTAGACGTAGGGCATTTTTACCACTGCCACACCCTAAATTAACCAATGAACTTGTGTATATATAATAATTGTAACCTGTAAATACAGTTCCATCAGTAGAACTTTCCTTGCAAAAGGTTGGAATGTTTAAAAATTCATTTGGAGCAAAACTTACAAATACACTATCGTTTGGGGCACTTTGGTGAACTCCTTTATATCGTTTATCTCTCCACACTGCTCGTTCAGCACTATAAAAAGTTCGTATTAAAGTGTCACTAGAAGGGGAATTAGGAAAACATAAACTATCTACCGTTTTCCAAACAATTAGTGTTACAGTCACGTTCCTTTCCGAAGGAAAAGTTCGTCTCCTTACGGTAGGAGTTGTTAGGATTTCGGAACCAATAAACCATTTTAAGCTGTCATAATCTTGTTGTAATACCGCAAATTCTACCATGTTATACCTTACTACTGTGTCTGTGAAGATAATACTGTCTTTATATTTAGACGGAGAACCATATTCAATTGTACATACCTCTCCAATGGTAAACTCCGCATTGGCTTTGGTTTTATTATAACATGGGTCGTAATTAGGACACTCCGGGTTGTATTTATCGCAACACGGAGCTTCGTCTTTTTTGCAGGAAGAAATAGCTAGCATGCTGGTGCAAAACCCAAGAATAATTAAGGATTGAAGGAGTATGTTATTTTTCATGTTAAACTTGCTGATACATTTCCACGAAATGTTAATTTTAATAGAGTTTTAAACAAATAAACCGCTCCCGAAAAAAAACAGGAGTGGTTTAACAAATTGAATAACTGATTAATTGTCAATAATACCTTCAAAATGATCCGTTACGTAAGGTCCTTCTGTTCCTCCAAATGGGCCTGTGCTGTATTGGTAATCTGCCGTAAAGGTATTGCCTTGGGCAAAGCTGACCAAACGTAATGCGTTACCATTATCACAAGACCTATTATAAGAAAAAGTAGTGATAATGAAATAATTGTAACCAACGAAAAAGGTTCCATCTGGTTGCCGATTACAAAAAGATGGGATTGCTAGTTGCTCATTTGGAGCAAAGCTCACAAATACACTATCATTTGGGGCACTTTGGTGAACTCCTTTATATCGTTTATCTCTCCACACTGCTCGTTCAGCACTATAAAAAGTTCGTATTAAAGTGTCACTAGAAGGGGAATTAGGAAAACATAAACTATCTACCGTTTTCCAAACAATTAGTGTTACAGTCACGTTCCGTTCCGAAGGAAAATTTCGTCTCCTTACGGTAGGAGTTGTAAGTATTTCGGAACCAATAAACCATTTTAAGCTGTCATAATCTTGTTGTATTACGGCAAACTCTACCATGTTATACCTTACCACTGTATCGGTAAAAATTATACTGTCTTTATATTCAGAGGGAAAACCATATTGAATGGTACATACCTCACCTATTGTAAACTCCGCATTGGCAATTGTTTTGTTGTAACATGGGTCGTAATTAGGACACTCCGGGTTATTTTTATCGCAACACGGAGCTTCGTCTTTATTGCAGGAACCTAAACTGAATGCGCTG
>JBMYWA010000111.1:0-5965 GCA_049606935.1 Salibacteraceae bacterium | reverse complement strand
ATTTCCCAAGCTGTTGCCGTACCCGCTTCAGTCCAGCTTAAATCAGCTGTAGTAGGAGTTACACTGGCAGTTAAAGCTGTAGGTTGTGCACAAGTTGCAGGAGTATATGAAAATGATTCATCAGACTCTCTTTCATCTGCTCTAGTTTCAAAAGCACTAGTCGCATCTGTATCCGTTCCGTTATCTGGGGATACACCTCCATTATTCGCAACCAAAACACCTCCACCAGCGGCAGCTGTTCTAATTTCATAGGTTGTTCCATCCCAAGAATCGTCATACCTATCATAACAACTAATATAGTAAGTAGTACCATTAGTAACAGTGAATGAAGAATCCGTTAAATAACCCGCTCCATTACCGTAAGTTCCGTCACCTTGGGCCCAAAGTACAGTACCTGTCCCGTTAGGGCCATCTGTAATTTCAACCCACTTTTCACTAGCACAACAACCACCAGAGGTTGAAAGGTACAGGGTTGATGTTTGTGCCGAAATTTGCCAACTCATACAGACAAGAAGGGCAATTAACATTGTAATTTTTTTCATTGATTTATTTTTTAATTAGTAATATTTTAGAATGGTTTTCAACTTTCTGTTTAGAGAATTGATGGTTTCGTTTAAATACGAAATAGCTGTTTTCAAATTTGAAAACATGTTTTTGATTGTTTCTTAGGTTATTAACTCACTATAAATATTTATTGGTTTAATAATTAATGTGCCTAAAAGGCTCTTTATAACCTCCCAAATCTAAGCGCATTGCCTAAACAAATCAAGTAATTGTTAATAACTAAAGAGTTAAAAATAACATTTTAACAGTTTTGTTTTTTTATAATCCTAATTAACATATCCCCTAATCACTTGTTATACAATCAACTATAATTTATCAGGTGATGTTTTGAAATTAATAAGAAAAACAAAATAAAATGATGTAATTTCATTCGAGTTATTAGATATTAGCTATATGGTGTGTACTGGGAAAAATATAATTGGATTTCAAGAACTACGAAAAGGAGAAAAATGGTTTCAGTCTATTAATCCAGTAACAAATAAGCCAAACCCATGTCGTTTTTTCATTGCCACCACCCAAGAAATGGAATTAGCCCTTCAACTTGCAACTCAATCTTACCCAAAATTCTCTCTACTTTCTGTTTCTAGAAAAATTGAGTTTCTTCATCAAATTCATCAAAACATTCTACAACTAGGCAGCCATTTAACTGACCAATATTGCACCGAATCAGGCTTAAACTTGACAAGGGCTTTAGCAGAACGCAAAAGGACACTTTGGCAAATAGAATTATTTATAGAGACTCTTAAAAAAGGACATTGGCAACAAGCATCTATTGATCAGGCCCTACCCCATAGAAAACCTGTAGAGAAGCCTGACATTAGAAAAGTATTAGAACCTATTGGCCCTGTGGTTGTATTTGGGGCTAGCAATTTTCCGTTAGCCTACTCTACCGCTGGGGGTGATACCATTTCGGCTCTTGCTGCAGGTTGCCCCGTAATAGTGAAGTCACACCCCATGCACGCGGGTACCGGAGAATTGGTAGCCCGAGCAATTATGAATGCTGCCAAAAGCACCGGAATGCCGGAAGGCGTATTTTCAAACGTAAATAGCCTTAATTATGAAGCGGGCACATTTTTAGCCCAACATCCAATGGTAAAAGGGATCGGTTTCACTGGTAGTACCTATGGAGGGAAGGCCTTAACCCACATAGTAAATTCTAGAAAAAATCCCATTCCTATTTTTGCAGAAATGGGTAGTTTAAACCCTGTGGTTATTCTTCCAGAGGCAATTTCTGAAAATACGGATCATATATTAAACGTTATTATTCAATCCATAAATTTAGATGCCGGACAATTTTGTACAAACCCAGGTTTGATTTTTTTAATGAAGGATGAAAATTCTGTAAAATTCCAAAACTCCTTGGTTCAAAAATTAGAAAAAGTCCGTTCTCAATGTATGCTTCACCCTCAAATAAAGGCTAATTACGAAAAAAATTCTGTCTCGATAAAATCCATTTCCCGTACCTTACTAGATATTCAAAAATCGATTCCTGAAAACCATATTTCCCCAATAATTACCCAAACAACGGCTCCTAATTTTTGTGAAAACCCTAATTTTCAGGAGGAAGTTTTTGGTTCATTTACCTTAATGGTAATGTGTGGTAATACTGAAGAATTAGAAAATGCATTAAATACCCTACAAGGTCAACTTACCGGTTCCATTTTTTCTGGCAAACAGGAATTAAAAAAGCATGCCCAAATTGTAACTATTTTAAAACAGAAAGTAGGCCGATTAATTTTTAACGGAGTACCTACCGGAGTTGAAGTTTGCCAATCCATGCATCATGGCGGCCCATTCCCATCTACTTCAAATAGCCATTTTACAGCGGTTGGTCCGGATGCCATAAAGCGATGGACGAAACCTGTTTCCTATCAAAATTGGCCGCAAGAGTTTTTACCAGAGGCCCTAAAAAATGAGAATCCATTAGGAATAATGCGTATTATTGATGGCAAATGGAGCGACCGCAAAATATAAAAATCAATTCAAAAATTTTGAGCCTATTAAAATGGTTAATAGCCTCCCTATTGTTGGTTTTAATTGGCATTAATGTGGTTTGCGGATTCCATGCCTACAAATTCACCCATTTTTCTGATTCAACAACCGAGGGAACTCAGTTGAACGAAAACAGCGATTTTAAAGAAAAGCTAAACGCTTTAATATTTGGGGTTGACCTGCCTAAACCTACCAATTTAGTAATTGATCTTGACTTTGTTGAAGTAGACACCTTAATAGGTGAAGAAAATTTGGAGCTATGGCGCTTCGACATGGAACCCTCAAAAGGGGTAATTGCTCTATTTCATGGGTATAGAGCAACCAAATCATCTTTATGGAAAGAAGCATTAGCCTTTTACAGAATGGGGTTTACGGTTGTTTTAGTTGACTTTAGAGGCTCAGGAAACTCTACGGGTTCTACATGCACTCTGGGTTATTACGAAGCTAATGATGTAGCTTCTGTTTTTCAATATTGTGAAAAAGAATACCCTGAACAAAAAGTATTTCTTTATGGTTCTTCCATGGGTGCTGCTGCAATTATGCGAGCTATCTCCGTTTTAGGAATCCAACCACACGGTGTAATATTACAAAGCCCTTTTTACTCGATGTTAAATGCCGTAAAAACTCGTTTTGAATTAATGCATCTACCCTCCTTCCCTTCTGCTCAATTCATGACTTTTTGGGGTGGTTGGTTAAACAATTTTGATGCTTTTTATCACAATCCTATTGATTATGCAAATGACCTAACATGTCCTACTTTACTGATACATGGAATGTTAGATAATCGAGTTTCGTTTGAAAGCGCAAAATCTATTTATCATTCCATTCCAGGTAAAAAAGAGTTTGGAGTTTTTAGTAAATCAGGCCATGAATCTATCCTTAACAAAGAAGAACCTAATTGGATTTATTTAGTGACCAATTTCATGGAATCCAACCGTCATTAAACTACATTTGAGCCTTTCCAAAAAATAAAACATGTTAGACTTTTCGACTGTATTAATTAACGATTTAGCCATTCATCGCGTAGGCAACAAACACAATGAAGAAGACTTTTTTATATCTCCTTCTACTTTTCCATTAACCGAGGGGTTAGGGTTGTTGATGCTAGATTATTTTATTAAGCCATTTTTAAAACTCGAAGATTCTCATCAATTTTCGCACGAAATAGATTTATCGTACAATGAACTAAATGGTATTTGTAAAGACCTGTTTCAAGATCCCTCTTCGTTATATATTAACTCGGTAAAAATATTAAAGCATTTACATGAGCAAAGTCAACATCCACATATAAAAACTGGAGATGTATTTATTGCTCATTTTTCAGACATCCTATACCAAGATAAAATGGTACAAGCTATTGGTATTTTCAAATCAGAAAACAAGAAGTCTTTTCTAGAAATTGGTCAAGACGCAAATGGTTTGGAGCTAATGGAAAAACAAGGAATTGATATTAAAAAACTAGATAAGGGTTGTTTTGTTTTTGATCTTGAACAAGAAGATGGCTACCGCGTTTGTACTATTGATAGTAATAATTACGACACCGAATATTGGATGAATGAGTTTTTAGGTGTTAAACCAATTAAAGACGAGGTTTTTCATACTAAAGAATACGTAAATCTTTGTAAAGGATTTGCAGAGGAGGTAATTCAAACTACATCTGATAGCAAAACTGAAGAAATTAACTTTTTAAATAAGTCGGTTAAGTACCTTGAAAAGAACGACAATATTGATATTGAAGAATTTAAAGAGGAGGTTTTGGTAAATGAAGAAAAAAGAAAGGAGTTTGACCAATACAAATCCATGTACGAGGACCAAAATAGTGTTGCCATTCCAGATGCATTTCAAGTTTCACAGCCCGTATTAGAGAAACAGAAAAAGAAGATAAAAAACGAAATAAAGCTAGATACCAACATACAAATTAAAGTATCGGTGAATAACCCCGAATCAACCGATAGGTTTATTGAAAAAGGATACGATCACGAAAGGGATATGAATTTCTACAAAGTTTATTACAATAACGAATTGTAGGTATTTGAAGTGTAGACCGATAACAAGTTTCTTTAACGGCCAAATAACTTATTAAGAAAACTTTTTTGAGGTACTTCAACTACTAAATCTTTGGTAAAAGGAAATGGCGAATAATATTTTAAGGCTTTGTTTTTTTCTTGTTCAAAAAAGTTGTCTAATGCCTCTCCTATTTTAAAAGTATCCTCCAGGGGATCTTCATTATTCTGAATTAATACCGAGTTAACCAAAACTTCATGTAATTCAGAATTAGGAAAAGCTCTGTCTATAGCCTTTAAAAATGTCATATTCCAAATAAATGTGAAGTCCTTTCCATTTCTTATTTTTTTTTCGTCTAGAAGAAAAAAGTTTAATTCTTTAAAGAATTGAAAATGACTTTTTAAAAATTTCTTATTGTTAATACAAAATTCAAATAAATTCCTTTTGGCACAATATGGTATTACATGATTGTATTTATCCTTAATAAACTTAATAGATAGGGGCTTTGTCTTTTTATTAATGGAGTTAAATTTTTCTAAACAATAATTGTATAACTCTAAATCTAAGGCGTTGTTTTTAATGATAAGGTTTCTAACCTCATCGGTTACCTCCGAAATGTTAGGTCTTTTAAAAGTTACTCTTTTCACTTCAATTTTTCTTCTCCACTTCAACGCTGTTTCGTTAGTGAAATACTGGAGTGATTTCTCAAATTGTTCAAACACTCCAACATGTACTGGAATTTCATCCATTGAACGAATAACCCTAGACAAATCAGCCTCTCTGACCAGTTTTGTAGAATATAAGGGCATTCCTGCAAAAAACTTCAACATTCCATTTCCGGTTTGAGTAGATTTGATAAAGTCTACAAAGTTTTTGGGCTTCTTATGCAACAAGCTCATAAACGCCTGTTTTTCTTTCATAAAAAAGTACTCTGAAATAACTCTATCTATAGGGTTTCTTACCATGGTAAGAATATGGTGATTTGCATATTGTTGAGAATATTCCGGGTCAAACAAGTTTCCTACATTGGTCTTTCCAGACTCCCCTAAAATGTGCCGGTAATTAAAATCAGGCTTAGTTTGCCAATAGGTATCATTCATGGCCGAATTTACTGTTGTTCCTCCAGTTTTTAAAGGGTGTACAAAGATGATGTTTTTTTCCAATGGAATTTCTTTTAATTGTTTACCTTAAATTTATGAATAAATACTACGCTACATTACTTTACCAAATTCAACTATTGACTTAGACAATGCTAATTCCAACAACTTTCCACTCTCTACGTTTTGTGCATGCACCAATACCCGTAAGGTAGAACCAGTTTCATTTAACTCTACCACTTCTACTTTTACCGGATGAGTTATCATAGTGTATGGAATTTGTAAAACTGCTTTTTTAAGCTTTTTAA
>JBMYWA010000110.1:0-6004 GCA_049606935.1 Salibacteraceae bacterium | reverse complement strand
ACACCACCGTTCACGCAACTGAACACTCCCTACCCCGCTACCGCATATTTAAAAGGTTTTTTCAATACTCAAAACATACCTACCGAACAAATTGACTTAGGTTTAGACGTCACACTACGTCTTTTTAGTAAAGATGGATTCACACAAATTTTTGACACTATTTCACATCATGAAATTGAATTGTCGGAAAATTGCCAAAGAATAGTTGCATTAGCCCATGAATACATAGATTGTATTGATGCAGTCATTTCTTTTTTACAAGGAAACAACCCCACTTTAGCCCATAGTATTGTTACGCGATCCTATTTACCCGAGTGTTCGCGGTTTAGCCATTTAGAAGACCTAGATTGGGCTTTTGGAGAGTTAGGCATCCATGACAAAGCCAAACACTTAGCAACGTTGTATCTAGAAGATATGGCCGATTTAATTGTAGAGGCGATAGACCCTGATTTTGGGTTTAGCCGTTATGCCGAAAAAATTGCAGTAGCCGCTAGTTCATTTGATGAAATTCATGAGCATGTAGAAGCAGAACCTCATTTTATTGACGAGTTAATTATTGAAGAACTCGAAAAGAACTTAGCATTGTTTCATCCCAAAATGGTGGCTATTTCTATTCCCTTTCCCGGTAACTTGTATGGAGCCCTTAAAGTAGGCCAATACATTAAACAAAACCACCCATCTATTACCATTGCTATGGGAGGAGGTTACCCTAATACCGAGTTACGTTCCTTAAAAGACGCTCGCGTATTTAGGTATACCCACTATATTACTTTAGATGATGGAGAAGCTCCTCTATCCATTTTACTTGAACATTTAAAAGGCAATCGAAATCAGAAATCGCTCAAACGAACTTTAACATTGGTTGATGATGAAGTGCATTACATTAATGGGGCTCCAGAACCAGACTTCAACCATTGGGAAGTAGGTACCCCTGATTATACCGGCCTTTCGTTAAACAAATACATTTCGGTAATTGAAATTGCCAATCCCATGCATCGCTTATGGAGTGATGGTAGATGGAATAAACTAACCTTAGCCCATGGATGTTACTGGGGAAAATGTACTTTTTGCGATGTAAGTTTAGATTATATCAAACGTTATCAACCTATTACAGCAGAACATCTCTGTAATCAAATAGAAACCATAATTGCACAAACGGGCGAAACGGGGTTTCATTTTGTAGATGAAGCGGCTCCCCCTGCCCTTTTAAGAGATTTGTCTATTGAAATTTTACGAAGAGGATTAAAAATTTCTTGGTGGACCAATATCCGTTTTGAAAAAAGCTTTTCTTCTGGCTTAACTCAACTCATGCAAAAAGCAGGGTGTATTGCGGTTTCTGGAGGTTTAGAAGTAGCTTCAGATCGTTTGTTGAAGTTAATCAAGAAAGGAGTTAGCTTAGAAAAGGTATCCAAAGTAACGCATAATTTTACCCAAGCAGGAATTATGGTGCATGCCTATTTGATGTATGGTTTTCCTACTCAAACAGATCAAGAGACCATCGATTCATTAGAAGTAGTGAGGCAACTCTTTGAGGTGGGAATAATTCAGTCTGCCTATTGGCATCAATTTTCTATGACGGCACATAGCCCTATTGGAATGAATCCTGATACGTTTAAGGTGTCTAAATTGAACCCCGAACTAGGCAAGTTTGCAAATAATGATCTTATTCATGAAGACCCTACTGGAGCAGATCATTCTAAATATAGTGAAGGTCTAAAAAAATCCCTATTTAATTACATGCATGGTATTGGATTTGATTTTAATCATTCAGAATGGTTTGATTTTAAAACGCCAAAAACTACGCATAAAAAAGATAAAATTGCTAGCTATATAAAAAATCAAGAATTTCAAGATTCTACTTTAATTAAGAGTATATTATGGACTGGCTCACAATTAATTAAATCACACAAAATAAACAAAAAAAATCAAAAATTAACCCTATATTCCGCAAATAAAACGTTAGTATTCGAACTCCCTGAAGAACAATCAAAATGGGTGAAAGAAACCTTACAAGAGATTCATATTTCGAATAATAAAAAAACATCATACAAAGAGTTAGAGACTAGTTTCAACGATCAAAATTTGGGTTATTTTTTATTATTCTGGAATGAACCCCTGATGACTGAATTACGCAAAAACGGGTTGTTAACGTTATAGTGGAAAAGATACCCTACTATTCTACTTTTCTCAAGCATAAAATTGTAAATTAGTCATAACTAAAGTGATCAATATATGTCGGCAAGTAACTTTCTGGAAAACATTAATTTTCAAATTACCACTCCTCAAAAGGGAGTTATTCTTGTTTCAGAACCCATGTTATCTGATCCTAATTTCTTTAGGTCGGTAGTTTTACTTACCAAACATGACCATGAAGGATCATTGGGCTTTGTATTAAATCACATTAGCGTGGTTAACGTAGACAATGTTCTTCCGGAGTTTTCGGTGCCAGGTATTCCTATTTTTATAGGAGGGCCGGTTGGCAACGACCAATTATTCTTTATTCACACCTTAGGTCATGTATTAGAAGGCGCTATGGAAATTATGGACGGCTTGTTTTTTGGGGGCGACATGAAAAAACTAGAAACCTTATTAAATACCGGCATTGCAAAATCTGATCAAGTACGTTTTTTTGTAGGTTATTCTGGATGGGACCCCTTACAATTAAATCATGAAATTGAAGAAAACTCATGGATTGTGGCTGGCACTACCCCTGAGCAAGTCATGAGTGATTCAGACGAATATTGGAAAGAAGTTATGATTGGACTTGGAAAGGAATTTGAAATCTTATCTAGATTTCCTTCTAACCCAGAACTTAATTAAATAATTAACTCGGGTTCATTTTGTATTGTAATCCAATACCTCATATTTGCCAATAACAATAAGGCGTACGTTATGAAACAACTTAGTATTATTCTGCTTCTTCTTCCATCTTTCGTTTTCGGACAGAAATATGTGGATATTGCGAAATTACATTATGCCAACACCCCAGTTAACCAGTTTGATTCAGCAACTAGCGGTACGCGTGTTCAAGAATATGGCCTAGACTTTCTTTACCCCATTAAGCTTAAAAGTGGTAACGCAGTATTAACGGGTTTTTATGCCGAAAACATCTCTACCCAAACCTCACCTGCCAACAGTAACCTAACCGCGGTAGGAACCGTGTTAATCAAAGCCGGGATGAACATTAAACATTCGGATAAAGTTTCTGCGACCTATATGCTTTTACCCAAGTTATCTTCCGATTTTAAAGATATCGGCAAGAAAGATTTTCAACTAGGAGCGGTAGCGTTATTTAAATTCAAGAAATCGGAAAACTTCTTATACCAAGCTGGTATGTATTACAACGGGGAGCTATTTGGGCCATTTTTTGTTCCAATAGTTGGCTTTTATTATATCAGTCCATCAAAGAAATTTGAAACCAATGTAAAGCTGCCTGTTTCGGTAGATTTGAATTATACGTTTGCCAAAAGAATTAGAGCCGGATTTAACTTCAATGCTTTTGTAAGAACCTTTCATTTAAATGAGCCGTACGAGGGAAATCCGGATAATTATCTCACCAAAACCACGAATGAAATATACGGGTATTTACAATTCGATTTTCCCAAAGGAATCATATTGCAAACTAAGGTAGGCTATTCTATTGGACGAAACTATCGAGTGTATGATATTGAGGATCGGGTAACTTGGGGATTCTCAGCATTTCGATTTGGTGATGATAGAGAGCAATTAAATTCAGACTTTGAAGATGGAATGATTTTTAAAGCCAAATTAATTTACAGATTTAGTCTCGAATAAGAATCAATAACAATTATGAATCCAGCGTACAAAGAGTCTTTAAAGCTAGCCGAAAAGAACAAAAAAGGTATTGTTAGACAAACCAAAAGGCTTCGTAAAATGCGTAAAGGTGAAGTGGATAAAATTATACATCCATTACACGAAAAAGCTTTTGAAAAAATAGATTGTTTAGAATGCGCAAACTGCTGCAAAACTACAAGCCCTATACTTACAGAAAGAGATACCCAAAGAATTGCTAAGCATTTGAGAATGAAGGCTGGTGAATTCTCACAAAAGTATTTGTACTTGGATGAGGATCAAGAATACACTTTAAAAACTACCCCTTGCCCCTTTTTAGGTGACGATAACTATTGCGGAATTTATGATGTTAGGCCTCGAGCCTGTGCAGAATACCCGCATACCGACCAGGTGAATCAAATTGGTATTCTGCAACTTACGCAAACAAACGCCACCATTTGCCCCGCGGTAGCTAATATATTTAATGAATTAGAAAGAGTTAGCGAAGAACTTCACGGAAAAGTAAAAAGGAAGCATTAAATATTTTTCTTTGTTTAGAGGGAGTTTAGACTTAATTGAATGCAAAACTAGAAACCACTGCAACATCTAGAACAAGCCGGAAATAATCCTCCAGCTTCCATTATATCACTTCTAAACCTACCTACTACCGATGAGTTCCAAATCTCATCAAGGGTATTATTATAAACGTTACCAATATCTAGGTTAAAACAACGACCATGGGCTGGAATTACACTACCATCAGACTTAACCATCATGTTTGTAAAAATAGAATTACAGTATTTTCCAATTATTTTTTCAGGAGAAAGATAATAAGTCTCCAAATCATTTAAATTAGAAATATTAGGCGAGAAATACACTCGAAACGGATACTCCCCATTTTTAATAGAATCAATCTCCAAGTTAAGCGCTTTCAAATCCATATTTGAAAAATCAATTTCATCCATGTTTGAATCTACAGCAGGATATTTCATTCCCCATTTGGTGGCATTATGCAACTCCGCAGCCTTTTTGGTGGTAAATTGAGTGTGCATAAAACCTATTTCTTCAATGGGTAATTTTATTAATGATTCTAATAATGTTGCTAAATTGCCTACGTTCCACTCTGTAATAGCGCAAATTACAGAAATTTTTGGCACATGTTTTTGACTGGCTAACAATTCAATCCCTTCAATAGCCTTTTGAAAAGACTTTTTATGTCCTCTAATCTCATTATGAATTTCGCAAGGACCGTCCAAAGAAATATTTATCTCGTTCAACCCGGCTACCGAAAGCTTTACTGCTTTTTGCTTCAAGGTTAACGCATTTGTTGTTAGCGATGTGTAAATACCCTTACTATTAGCGTACTCTAAAGTTTCAATTAAATGCGGATACACCAAAGGTTCTGTAAAAGCGTAGGCCAATTTAGTTTTAGGATAATGCTCTGCCATTTGATCAACCACCTTTTTAAGTAAATCTGCAGGCATATTTAAAGGATGCGTTCCCACCAGGTTTTGGGCAAAATTACTCTCTAAATTTTCGTTGCCTACATCGCACATTTTACAATGAAGATTGCATACATTGTTAACCCCTAATACAATCCATTCTGGATTAAATAATAGTTTAGATGGTAGTTTTTGCTTGTTAATTGATTTGAGTTTCTCAACTAATTTCATATTTCTCAAAGCTATTAATAATTCTTGTTTTTACCCTCTTTCGCATTTGAAATAAAGAAAAAATAACGTAAACGAATAAAGCTGTTATTAACCACAACCTAGGGTAACTTACAATCTTCAAAATAATGGAACCTGAGCTCCAAAATGACTTTGTAAACCCCGCATTAATAAATCCAACTCCGGTATAAATCAACATTAAATATTTTGAACTCCAACCCTCATTATCCAATTTAAATTGGTGTACAAATAATACTGTAGGGAAAATTAACAACAAGAAATGGTAACTCGCTGAAGCTGGTAAAATCACCATTGCACCAAATCCAATAACCGCCAAAACGTAATTATTATGCCATTTATTTCTTTTGATTATGAATATGGCGTAAATGGTAGAAGACAAAACCATCAAATAGATCAACCAAGAGCTAGATTTCGCTAGAATTTCCGATTTAAAGATATTAAGGAAAAATGAGCTGTAAGATTGAAAGGCTATAGAGCTAGGATCTTGACCTGAAATAGCACCATTTAAATGAGGTATAAGT
>JBMYWA010000109.1:0-6006 GCA_049606935.1 Salibacteraceae bacterium | reverse complement strand
AAATCCCTTACACTAAACCCAGTAAATCCATAGGGTTTAGATGTGTTTGTGAAGTTTCGATTGAAGAAAGCGACTCGTAATAACCCAACATTATTTCAAAAACATTGCGTAATATCGTAGCCAAATTCTGGCTATGAAAAACGACCATTCAGAAATCAATTATCAAGATCATTGGGACGCTGCTTACACGCGCACACCCAACGAAAAATTAGGCTGGTATGAAGAAGACCTATCTCCAACTTTTCGGTTATTGGATCAATGTCATCCCCTACCCCAATCCAAAATGCTGATTGCCGGAGCTGGAAGCACTACTTTAGTTGATGAATTACTGAACAAAGGTTTTTCAAACCTCATCGCAACAGATATAAGCAAGGTGAGCTTAAATAACTTAACTAAAAGAGTTGGTGCAAAAAAAATTGAAACCATTGTTGATGATTTATCACAACCAGAACAACTTTCTCAGTTAAGTTCTGTGGATATTTGGATTGACCGAGCGGTTCTTCATTTCCTGATTGAAGAAAACGATCAGAACACCTACTTTGAATTGCTAAAGTCTAAAGTAAAAACAGGTGGGTACGCCTTGTTTGCGGAGTTTACAATAGGAGGCGCTACCAAATGTTGTGGATTACCTATTAAGCAATACGAAAACAACCATTTTACCGAAAAACTAGGTAACGATTTTAAAATGGTGAACACTTTTGAGCATACGTATTACAATCCAAATGGCGATCCTCGAAAATATATCTACTCATTATTTAAGAGGAAGTAATGTATAACAAAGACGAAAAAAAAGCCTTAAAAGCGGCCTTTTGGGGAACACTTACTTCGAAAATTCAAAAATTTAGGTCGGTTAACGGCAGACGAATTAACTGGTTTAAATATCCTACTGGATTAAATGATATTTACATTCGGGTAGAAGCTGATCAAAATGGATGTCGAGTTTGCATTGATTTACAATTCAAAAACGATGGGATTCGTGAGCTTTTTTATGAGCAATTCTTAGAAACAAAAACGGTTTTTGAGAACACTGTGCAATCTCCAGTAAAATGGTCTCAAAACTATTTACATCCATACGGAACTATTGTTTCTAGGATCTCTATCGAAAATTACAGTACTAATCTATACGAACAGGATACTTGGATGGAAATGCAAGAATTTATAATAACCCACCTAAAACGCGTTGATGAATATTGGAATGACTTTGGTGAACTTTTCAAAACATTGAAATAACCCATCAATTATTCATTGTGTATTTAATATCACAAAACGAATCGGTTTGTAATTCTACGTTTGCATCTCGATTAATTTAAATGGATTTACTCGTGATTTTCGGTTTTTTTGCAGCAACACTAATAGGTATATCCTTAGGTTTAATTGGAGGTGGCGGAAGTATTATTACCGTTCCTGTTTTGGTTTACCTAATGAATGTGGAGCCTGTTATCGCAACTGCATATTCTCTATTTGTTGTTGGCTCTGCCAGTTTAGTTGGCTCCATAAAGTATTTTCAAAAGGGGTTAGTAAATATTAAAACTGCAGCTATTTTTGGATTACCCGCTATTATTACGGTGTACTTGATGCGAAAAATAGTGGTTCCATCTATACCCGTCAATCTTTTCGAGATTGCAAATTTCATCGTTACCAAAGATATCGCCATTATGGTAATTTTTGCCATAGCTATGATACTCGCTTCGGTGTCTATGATTAAAGGAAGAAAAGACCCCGGAGAGGTCAATAAAACTCAAGATTTTAACTTTCCACTGATTTTACTATTTGGAATTTTGGTTGGCTCTTTTACTGGATTTGTTGGAGCTGGAGGCGGATTCTTGATAATTCCTGCACTTATTGTACTCGCTAAGCTTCCAATGAAACAAGCGGTTGGAACTTCTTTATTAATTATTTCGTCCAATTCGCTAATTGGTTTTATTGGAGATGCTACAAGCAGAGAGATAGATTGGAGGTTTTTACTCCTTTTCACCTCTATTGCAGTTGTAGGAATTTTTATAGGCAGTGCCCTTTCCAATAAAATAGAAGGGGCAAAACTCAAACCTGCTTTTGGTTGGTTTGTTTTAGTTATGGGGATTTTAATTCTCGGAAAATCATTAATCAATTAATTACCACAATAAAAAAAATATGTTTGATAATTTAAACGCAGTTGATTTTGGAAAAGCAATAGAGGCTTCGCCAGATGCAGTTCTTATTGATGTTAGAACACCTATGGAATTTCAGCAAGGCCATTTAAAAGGGGCTATCTTACTTGACTTTTATTCTCGAACAATCCAAGAAGACATTGATGCTTTGGATAAATCGAAGGAGTATTTAATTTATTGCCGAAGTGGAGCTAGAAGTGCTAGTGCATGTAATTACATGGCGCAGTCAGGATTTGCAAAAGTAACCAACATGGCCGGTGGAATAATGACCTGGCAAGGTGATGTTGAAGTAGGATAAAGGAAAGATTAAAGCATTAAAAAAGGGAGCTATTCGACTCCCTTTTTTAATGCTGTTTTTTTATTTATCCAACCCCGCACGATACAACAAGGCATCTACTTTGGGCTGTCTACCTCTAAATCTTTCGTACAGAACTGCGGGGTGTTCACTACCTCCGGCACTCAAAACATGGTCGTAGAAACTTTGGGCTACTTCTTTGTTAAATATGCCTTCTTTCTTGAATAATTCAAATGCATCAGCATCCAGTACCTCTGCCCATTTATAACTGTAATATCCGGAGGAATAGCCACCTTTAAAAATATGAGCAAATTGGCAACTGGTACTCGCCTCTTCTACTCTAGGTAATAACGCTGTTTTGTTTAACACCGATTTTTCAAATTCAAATACAGAATCAGTAACCTCATCTTTACGCGCATGCCAGCCCATATCCAAGTAACCAAAACTTAATTGGCGCATGGTATTGTACCCCTCTAAAAATTGTTGTGATTTCACAATCTTTTCTATCTCCTCATCTGGAATTAGCTCCTTGGAGTTATAGTGTCTCGCAAAAAACTCTAGCGCTTCTTTTTCATAGCACCAGTTTTCCAGTATTTGAGAGGGTAATTCTACAAAATCCCAGAAAACACTAGTTCCACTTACGCTTGGGTAAGTACACTCCGAAGACATTCCATGTAATGCGTGCCCGAATTCATGAAACAATGTTGTAACCTCATTAAAGGTTAACAAAGCAGGTTTTAAAGCTGTGGGTTTTGAGAAATTGCAAACAATAGAAATATGAGGGCGGTAGTTTTTTCCATCCTTTTTATGCTGCCCTTTAAATGACGTCATCCATGCCCCTTGTCGTTTTCCTTTTCGTGGAAAAAAATCTGCGTAGAAATAGGCCTTATGGTTACCGTCTCTGTCTTTTACTTCATAGGTCAAAACATCATTATGATAAACCTCTATATCATCACGTAATTCAAAATCATATCCAAACAAAATGCGAGCAACGTTAAACACGCCATTAATAACATTATTTAGCTCAAAATATGGTTTGATTTTTTCTTCATCCAGATTAAGTTCCTTTTGTTTTAGTTTCTCCGCATAGTAACTAAAATCCCAGCCTTGCAATTTGTCAATGCCATCTTCCTTTGCTAACTCTGCCACCCTAGCAACATCAGCTTCGGCAGCTGGCTTAGCCTTCTCAAGCATATCATCCATAAAGTCAGTAACCACTTTAGGACTTTTTGCCATTCTGCGTTCTAGAACGTAATCAGCGTGTGAATCATATCCCAATAAGTTAGCTCTTTTTAAACGTAAATGCGCAATTTCTTTAACGATTTCTTGATTATCAAATTCGTCTCCTTTACATGCTTTAGTGGCCGAAGCTAGATATAAAGTCTCTCTCAAATCTCTACGAGAAGAGTATTTCATAAAAGGCAAAAAACTAGGGTATTGTAAATTTATTACCCACTTACCTTCATCACCCGACTCTTTAGCAGTTTGCATGGCGTATTCAACAACACTTGTAGGTAAGCCTTCTAAATCGGCTTCTTCCAAAACCAGTTTGTAACTATTTGTTTCTGCTAAAACGTTTTCTCCAAATTTTAAAGAAGTACTGGACAGCTTTTCATCAATAGCTCTTAACTCGTTTTTTTGTTTCTCATTAAGCAAAGCTCCGTTACGCACAAATCCTAAATACGTTTTTTCTAATACCGTAGTTTGCTCAGCTGTTAAACGTTGATCTTGTTTAGTGCCCCAAACTTGCTTGACCCTTTCAAATAATTCAGCGTTCATAGCCACATCATTTCCGTAGGCCGTTAACTTTGCCGAAAACTCAGGTGCCATTCCTTGGATTTGTTCGGTAGTTTCCGCAGAATTTAAATTAAAAAAGATGCTAGATAGCTCATTAACATCGGTACCAATAAACTCCAATTTTTCAATGGTGTTTTCAAAGTTTGGAACATCGCTTTGCGCTAAGACATCTTCTAATTCTCGTTTGGCATTTTCAATGCCTTCTTCTAACTTTTTTATAAACGTACTGATATCCAGTGAATTAAATTTAATTAATTCTTGTTCAGTGACTTTAGTTACGGGTAGACTCATATAAATATCATTTTTTGCACCTCTGGAACACTGTACTTTTACATTGTTCAAGAAATATAAAAGCAAAGAAATCAATCTTTCACTAAAAATATAGAAGTCATGGGAAATAAAAAGCATCAAATTGTAATTATTGGAGGTGGTACTGGAGGGGTAATGGTAGCCGCTCAATTAAAGCGTGCCAAAAGCAATTTAAACATTGCCATTATTGACCCAACTGACACTCATATTTACCAACCTGCCAACACTTTAGTTGGAGCCGGATTAATGGATTACGAGGACACTTTGAAAGATGAAAAAAAAATGATCCCTTCTGGAGTTTCTTGGATTAAAGAAAGAGTGAATGATATTGATCCGGAAAATAATGAAGTAAAGCTTGAAAATGGAGATTCGGTTACCTACGAGTATCTAGTAGCTGCACCTGGAATTCAAATTAATTTAGATGGAATTAAAGGCCTCAAAGAAGCTTACGGTAAAAATGGGGTTTGTTCTAATTACATTGACCCAAAATACACTTGGGAAGTAATGAAAGAGTTTAAGGGTGGGAACGCACTTTTCACTCAACCTGCTTCACCTATTAAGTGCCCTGGGGCTCCCCAAAAAATAATGTATTTAATGGGCGATTATGTGGCTAAACACAATCTAATAGAAGAGTCGAATATTATTTTCGCTACTCCAGGGACCATGATTTTTGGGGTACAACCATTTAAAGATGAGCTGGAGAAATATCTAATAGAATATAACGTGAAACAACGTTATGGCTACAAATTGGTTGAAATTGATGGCAAAAACAAAGAAGCTATTTACGAAAGATTAGAATTGCCAAATGGCAGCGATAAATATGTAGTGAATGATGAAAGAAATGCCGCAGGTTGTATGGGTTATGTTGTTGATGGAGATATTCAGCGTGAAGTGCAAGAGGTAAACTCAACTTTTTCTATGGAAAAGAAGGGAACTCGCTACAGTATTAAATACGATATGCTTCATTTAGCACCTCCTCAATCGGCTCCAACTTGGTTTCAAAAAACAAAACTAGCCAACCCAGATGGACCAAATAAAGGATGGATGGGAGTAGATAAAAACTCACTACAATCCGTATATTATAAAAACGTGTTTGGCGTAGGAGATGTTACCGATTTACCTACTGCCCGCACCGGAGCAGCCATTAGAAAACAAGCTCCTGTGGTGGTGAAAAACATTTTGAGTCTAATGGCGGGTAAAGAGGCTAGCCACAAAGGTTACACTGGTTATTCTTCTTGCCCACTGGTAGTTTCTCCAAGCAAAATGCTTCTTGCAGAATTTGGTTATGAAGGCAAACGAATGTCTGACCCCATATTGAGTAAAATTTTCGATACAGGAAAAGCAAGTTACCCGATGTGGATTTTAAAACGTCACGGACTTCCATTCATGTATTGGAACATGATGATGAAAGGCTATGATTTCTAAACCAAAAAGGCTCCGTTACTGGAGCCTTTTTTT
>JBMYWA010000108.1:0-6033 GCA_049606935.1 Salibacteraceae bacterium | reverse complement strand
ATGGAAGTGTCTTCGGTTTGTGATAGCCATTTTACGCCAAACCAATACAAACTTTCTAACGTACGCATAGAAGTGGTTCCTACCGGAGTAATCCGCTTATCCATTTCCGCTAACTCTTGCAAGGTGGTCATATCCACATCAATCCATTCGGCATGCATCGGGTGATCTTTCATGGTGTCAGAAGATACGGGCTTGAAAGTTCCTGCCCCAACATGTAACGTAATTTGCGAAGATTGAATTCCTTTTTTTGCTAATTGAGAAATGACTTCTTTGGTGAAGTGTAATCCTGCAGTAGGTGCTGCTACTGACCCTTCTTCCTTGGCAAATACGGTTTGGTACCGTTCTTTGTCTGAATTGGTTAATTCTCTTTTAATGTATGGAGGTAACGGTATTCTACCCACGTTTTCCAGTACTTCAGAAAAAGTTAAATCTTCAGCTACCCAAGAAAAGGTAATTAAAAACTCTCCTTCTAACCTTTCGGTTAAATAGGCGCGTAATTCAAAATCCTTGCTGTTAGAAATACTCAAGTATTCTTCCTTCCATTTTTTTGCTCCGCCTACCAAACATATCCATTGAGAAGATTTTTGAGTCGACATCGCAATACTTAAATCTACCCCTTCACCATGCGGTTCTAAACAGAAAATTTCAATATCACGGCCATTTCTATTTTGAAAAATGATGCGTGCCTGAACCACTTTGGTGTTATTAAAAACTAAGTGCGAATTGGGGTCAATTACTTCTGGTAGTTGATCAAAAATGGTTTCGCTAATTTGCTGGTGGTTGTACACCAACAATTTTGACTCACTCCGATTTTTAGCGGGTTTAATCGCTATTTTATCGTTAGGTAAATCATACGTAAAATCACTGATAGAAAGATTTTGAACCTGGCTTTTCATGCCGCGAAAATAGAAATATATCGTTTATTTCAAACGCTCCAAGCAGCTTATAGCCACGGTTCTTCCAATCATACAAATGCTGGCCGATTTTGTGTCGTAAAAAGACACTCGAACACCAATGGGGTTTTGGTTCTTAATTTCTGCTTCAGTAAGGAACTCTCTGTAATTTACGGGTTCTAATTTTTCGCCCTTCGGCAATTCAAGTATCCACGTACACCCATCTAATGCCAAGGGTTTAATAATGGCGTTCACGCCATTATCACAGGGAGTTTGTGTTGTTGCTATTGGGTCTGGTTTTGATTCAATTATTTTGTGGTTTTTACACGAGAATAATACAAAAGGAATAATAATTAGAAGAAATTTCATTAATTGGTTTTTGGTTCTGAATTAATAGGAATAGGAGATGTGTTGTAGATTTTAAAATTACCTCGACCTTTTACCTTTGATCTTCGGGTGCTGAAAAAGTATAAAATTCCGCCAGAACCAACGGCAATTAATGTGGGTTGCCAAACAGAGTTACTTACCAAGTACCCTCTAGCCGAATAATTAAGAGTATTATTAATAACGTCTACAGAAAAGTAAAATGCACCAGCTACCATTAACGCACCACCAATAAACCGCATAGCTTTACGGGTACTATAAACTACTGCTACTTCGCTCATAAGAATTTTTCTGCCATCAATTACAAAACTAGAGTCAAAAATACCATTTAAGGTACCCGAAACCTTTTCGTTATCAGTAAGCTTAATTTTAATATGACTTCCTTCGTAAAAGTGAATTCTTTTTACTTTTCCTTTCTTATCTAGTCCCAAAGTTCGTTGTGAAAATGTAGTGGTAGAACACAGAAAAATAAAAACCAAAATGGCCCATTTTAAAAATGAATTTTGAAGGCGTGTTGATTGCATATTGTAAATATAGAACTCAAAAATTAATCGGTACATGCCTACTGATGGATATCATGTTTTTTTCTTTTAATTAGGTTCATATTTGCGACTAAGCAAAAAAAGAAAATATGCCATTTTATCAAAAATTAGGAAACCTACCTTCTAAACGCCATACAGTTAACCGTAAAGAAAACGGTGAATTGTTGAGCGAACAGGTTTTCGGTACTGCCGGATTTGCAGGGATGACATCTATCTTATACCATATGCATCCGCCTACAAATGTGGTGCGCTATGGTAAAGAGTATTCAGTTGCTCCGGAAGTGGCCATTGAAAGAAATTTGAAAATGACCCGAATGAAAGGGTTTCAAATAAAACCAGAAGACGATTACCTAGAAAGTAGAAAAACGGTTTTAACCAATGCTACAGTAAACATTACGTTGGCGGCACCTAAAAAATCTGTAACAGAATATTTCTATAAAAATGGTGATTCAGATGAGGTTATCTTTATTCATAAAGGATCGGGTACGTTAAAAACGTTAATGGGCAATATTCCTTTTGAATATGGTGACTATTTAGTAGTTCCAAGAGGGATGGTGTATCAAATGGAATTTGATAATGAAGAAAACAGACTGTTTATTGTAGAAAGTACGGATCCGGTATTTACGCCAAAGGGATATCGAAACAATTTCGGGCAATTGCTAGAACATTCACCATTTTGTGAGCGCGATATTCATGGTCCTTCTGTTTTAGAAACGCACGATGAAAAAGGGGAGTTTTTAATGAAGGTTAGAAAGCAAGATGTGATTCATGAAATTTATTACGCTAGTCACCCTTTTGATGTAGCCAGTTGGGATGGGTATAATTACCCATATAAATTTTCTATTCACGATTTTGAGCCAATTACCGGTCGTATTCATTTGCCGCCTCCAATACACCAAACGTTTGAAGCAGCGTCATTTGTAATCTGCTCATTTGTGCCACGTTTGTACGATTATCACCCGGAAGCAATACCGGCTCCATATAACCACAGTAACATTGATTCTGATGAATTACTGTATTATGTAGATGGAGATTTTATGAGTCGTAACGATATTGAAGCAGGACATATATCTTTGCATCCAGCAGGTTTGGTTCACGGACCACATCCAGGAGCCGCAGAAAGAAGTATTGGTAAAAAAGAAACAGAAGAACTTGCCGTAATGGTAGATACCTTTGCACCGTTAATGGTGACTAAGGTAGGGGTTGAAATTTCCGATCCAGAATACTATAAATCTTGGAATAAGCATTAATTTAAAAAATGACATTAAAAAATATTTAGATATGGCAGCAGAAATTAAAGATTTAACAAATCTCCAAAATACGGAATATAGCTTAGAAAAGTTATTCGCTGAAGCAGAAGACTTTCTTCCGCTACTTGGTACTGATTATGTAGAGCTTTACGTAGGTAATGCAAAACAATCGGCACATTTTTACAAAACCGCATTTGGTTTCCAATCAGAAGCTTTTTGTGGTATGGAAACCGGTGTAAAAGATCGTGTTTCTTACGTATTGAAACAAGATAAAATTCGTTTGGTATTAACTACTCCATTAGAACCAGGAGGACCAATCAATGAGCATATTGATAAGCACGGTGATGGTGTTAAAGTGGTTGCGCTTTGGGTAGAGGATGCGCGTTCGGCTTGGGAAGAAACCACCAAACGTGGAGCAAAATCATTTATGGAGCCTACTGTTGAAAAAGACCAGCATGGCGAAGTAGTTAGATCGGGTATTCATACCTACGGAGAAACTGTTCACATTTTTGTAGAGCGTAAAAATTACAACGGTATTTTCTTGCCTGGTTACCAAAAATGGGAATCACATTACAATCCAGAGCCAGTAGGATTAAAATTTATTGACCACATGGTTGGTAATGTATCTTGGGGCGAAATGAAAGAGTGGTGTGAGTTTTATGCTAAAGTAATGGGCTTTGCTCAAATTGTTTCTTTTACCGATGATGATATTTCCACTGAATTTACTGCTTTAATGAGTAAAGTAATGAGTAATGGAAATGGCCGTATTAAATTTCCAATTAACGAACCAGCTGAAGGTAAAAAGAAATCGCAAATTGAAGAGTACATTGACTTCTACAAAGGTGCAGGTGTGCAGCACATAGCTGTAGCTACCAACGATATTGTGGCTACCGTTAGCGCAATGCGTGATCGTGGGGTTGAGTTCTTATATGTGCCAGAAACTTATTATGATGATTTGTTAGAGCGTGTAGGTGAAATTGATGAAGACGTAGAATTGTTGAAAGAACACGGAATATTAATTGACCGTGATGAAGAAGGCTATTTATTACAACTTTTCACTAAACCTGTGGTAGATCGCCCAACTATGTTCTTTGAAATTATTCAAAGAAAGGGTGCCCAGTCTTTTGGTGTAGGTAACTTTAAAGCCTTATTCGAAGCAATCGAGAGAGAGCAAGAAAACAGAGGAACACTTTAATAATATTCCCCGTTGGAAAAGGGGATGAGGGGATTGATAAAATCTCTTACACAATTTTCAAAAGCCATTCACTAGTATTAGTGAGTGGCTTTTTTTTTGTCAAAAAATGTTTCGTTTCATTAGTAAAAATAATGTTTGAAGTAATTGTTAAAGAAAAAGTTATACTTCAATAAGTAATTTTTGTTTAATCAAAATACTAAAAAAGTAAACAAAGCTATATGTTTGTTTCATCAAAATTAAAAAACACTAAACAAAATAATGATGAAAAAGTTTACTTTAAAAGCAAAGATTTTAGGTCTAGGGTTGATCTTTACAGGTTTAACGGGTTTCAGTCAAACCAATGTGTTCGATGACGTTATTGCAACGAGTCCAAATCACACTTATTTAGAAGCAGCCATTTTACAACAGGGGTTAGACGTAACTCTACAAAATTCTGCGGGTACATTTACTGTGTTTGCACCTACGGATAGTGCATTTACCGTTCTAGCTTCTGCCTTAAATACGGATATAGCTGGTTTACTGGCTCTACCTAATTTAACAGACATTCTTACCTATCATGTTTTATCCAGTACTGTTAATTCTTCGGCCATTAATAATGGAGATGTGGTGGATGCAGTATCTATGACAAATACCATTAAGATGACCAAAACCTCAATGGGGATGGTTTACGCCAATCAAGCAATGGTTACTGCCGCTGATATCACAGCAGATAATGGAGTGGTTCATGTATTGGATCAGGTAATTTTACCCAGTCAAACGGTAGTTGATTTGGCTCTTAATAACGGTATGACCTACCTAGCAACGGCAGTTATACAACAAGAGTTGTTGCCCGTATTAACTAATCCGCTTGCCGATTTCACCGTTTTTGCTCCAACAAATGACGCTTTTGATGATTTAGCAACGGCCTTAAATACGGATATAGCTGGAATTTTAGCTTTGCCAAATTTAACAGATGTACTCACCTACCATGTGGTGGGAACAGGTGTTTTAGCTACAGATATCTCAAACGGAGATATGGTAAATCCTGTATCTTCTACAAATACACTTAAACTGACCAAGACTTCAACTGGAATGGTATATGTTAATCAAGCTCAGGTAACAATGGCAGACGTAATGGCTGATAATGGTGTTGTACATGTTTTAGATGCAGTGGTATTACCAAGCAAAACAGTTGTTGATGTGGCTATTGATAATGGTTTTTCTTATTTGGCAACTGCAGTGGTTCAAGAAGAATTGTTGCCAATTTTAACAAATCCATTAGCTAAATTCACAGTTTTTGCACCTACCAATACTGCTTTTAATGATTTAGCCTTAGAGCTGAATACCGATATAGCTGGTTTGTTAGGGAATCCGAATTTAACAAGTATCTTAACCTACCATGTGTTAGACTCCGAGGTAATGTCTAGCTCCTTAACATCTGGATCTGTTGCTACGGTAAACGGAGACCTTATTATGGTGGATATTTCAAATGGGGTTATGATTAATGATGCTGAGGTTACTACTGCAGATGTGCCATCTGATAATGGTGTTGTACATGTAGTGGACAAAGTATTATTACCAACATCAATTACTAGTGTGAATGAATTGGAGGTATTACCCTTAAAAGCATACCCAAATCCAGTACAAACCGAATTAATGATTCCAGCAATAGAAGGTAATTATAAGGTGATAGGAATTACTGGAGTAATTGTTAGCCAAGGCGTATTATCTAATAATACATTAGATGTTTCAGAATTTAGCGATGGAATTTATTTTATGGAAATAACAGG
>JBMYWA010000107.1:0-6167 GCA_049606935.1 Salibacteraceae bacterium | reverse complement strand
AAGTGAAGCCATAACTTATTGAATTTATAGATTCTTTATATGCTACGAATCAGCCCATTTACTTTGCCAACCACATAATAAACAATAATTTTGCGCGATGTTTGACAAAATGCTCACCATAGCGGTTGATTTTGACGGTACCATTGCCGAAGATGCCTATCCAAAAATTGGAAAGCCCATGCCATTTGCGTTCGAAACATTAAAAATGTTAGAATCAAAAGGTCATCGGTTAATTTTATGGACGGTTAGATCGGGAAAGACATTGAAAGAAGCGGTAGAGTTTTGTAAAAAACATGGTGTAGAGTTTTACGCAGTCAATAATGAATTTGCCGAAGAAGAGTTTTCCGGCAAAGGAAGAGGCTCTCGAAAAATCAATGCCGATGTTTTTATTGACGATAGAAATATTGGTGGCTTTGTTGGTTGGGGAACCGTATACCAACTCATTGAAGGGGCTGATGCTCCCCCATTACAAAAAGCACCAAAAAGAGGATTATTTTCCTTTTTAAAAAAATAGTTTACCGTTGACGACTGCTGAGCGAAGCCGAAGTAAGAGTCAATAAAAAGAAATTTTCCCCCTTGGACTCGCATTGAGCGAAGTTGAAATGAAAGGGGGCTAGGTGGATTGCTCTCTTCCTACTTCGGTATTCGAGCTTCCGTCTAATCATAGAGATTACATTTAGATAATGATACACTACAAATCACTAGAAGAAATTGAGTTGATGCGCGAAAGTGCTCAAGTGGTTTCACGTACTTTAGGGTTGGTTGCAGAACATATTGGGCCTGGAGTTACGCCATTGCAATTAGACAAAATTGCCGAAGAATACATTCGAGACCAAGGAGCTGTTCCTGGTTTTTTAGGGCTGTATGATTTTCCTAATACCCTTTGTACTTCACTTAACGAACATGTGGTTCATGGTATTCCAGGTAATGTGGAACTGAAAGAGGGAGATGTTATTTCTGTAGACTGTGGAGCTGTGAAAAATGGTTTTTATGGAGACCATGCGTATTCGTTTGCTATTGGCGAAGTTTCTCAAGAGGTAAGCGATTTACTAAGAGTAACCAAAGAATCATTATATCTTGGTATTGAGCAAATGAGAGCCGGTAAACGCCTAGGTGATGTAGGTTTTGCTATTCAAAAGCATGCCGAAGATCACGGGTACGGAGTGGTTCGCGATTTAGTGGGGCATGGATTAGGTAGAGTAATGCATGAAGACCCTCAAGTTCCGAATTACGGACGTCCGGGAAAAGGAAAAAAATTAAAAAACGGATTGGTTTTAGCCATTGAACCCATGATTAATATGGGAGATTGGCGTGTACGTCAATTAGATGATGGTTGGTCTATTGTTTCTAGAGATGGTAAACCATCTGCTCACTTTGAGCATGATGTGGCTATTGTTGATGGTAAACCAGATATCCTATCTACTTTTGATTTTGTGGATGAAGCATTAGCTAAAAACGATAACGCATCATGATCATTAGAATAAGTAAAGAATTTGATTTTGAAATGGCACATGCCTTAGATTGTCATGATGGCAAATGCCATAACATTCATGGGCATACTTATGAGTTACGTGTAACTTTTATAGGGGAGCCAATAGATGCGCCTGGAACTCCCAAAGACGGAATGGTAATTGACTTTTCGGATCTAAAAACCATTGTGAAAAAAAATGTAGTGGATGTGTTTGATCACGCGCTAGTTTTGCGTGATAATTCTCGTTTTTTAGGAGTGGTTACTAAAGAAAACAACCCGCGTTTAATGCTAGTTCCTTATCAGCCAACTGCCGAAAAGTTGTTAGAGCACATGGTGTCAATAATTCAAGAAAACTCACCCGAACATATTAATTTGCATTCTGCTTTATTACGCGAAACCAATACTTCGTATGCGGAGTGGTTTGCAGCTGATCAATAAAAAACGGAAATGAATATCCCATCCGGAAAGAAAGTGTATTTCGCGTCAGATCAACATTTGGGTGTTCCCGATTTTGAGTCTAGTTTAAAGCGTGAAAAACATTTTGTGAAATGGTTGCATGAAGCCCAGCAAGATGCAGCGGCTATTTATTTGATGGGCGATTTATTTGATTTTTGGTTTGAATATGCAAGCGTTATCCCGCGAGGATTTACCCGTGTTTTAGGCAAGATATCAGAAATTACAGATAAAGGAATTCCGGTTTATTTCTTTAGAGGAAACCATGATATGTGGACTTTCGATTACCTGGTGAAGGAATGTGGGGTTCAACTTTATGATGGTTCTCCATTAGAGGTAGAAATGAACGGTAAATCTTTCCTTATTGGCCACGGTGACGGACTAGGGCCAGGCGATTTTTGGTACAAACAAATAAAAGCCTTTTTTGCAAACCCATTTATGCAATGGTGTTTTGCGCGTCTTCACCCAAATTTTGGAGTGGGTTTGGCCAATTACTTTTCAAGAAGCTCTAGAGCTAAAAATGCTACTGCCGACAAAACCTATCATGGTGATGATAAAGAGTGGTTAGTGCAATTTGTGATGGAAGAGGAAAAGAAAAAACACAGAGATTACTACGTTTTCGGACATCGACATTATGCGATGGACAAAGAATTAGGCAACAATTCCCATTACATCAACTTAGGCGATTGGGTGGTTGACTTTACGTATGCTGTATTTGATGGCGAAAAGCTAGAGTTGAAGGCATACGGTAAACCTCAATAATTACCATTTATTTAGTATTCTTTGCCCTATTTAACATTCTTGTATATAGTTTGTTAAATGTCAATATGTATGGATGATTTGGGGCTTGAGTGTCTTTACGTTTGGTGAAAATTCCAAACATGATTAAGCTTATTTTCTGCCCTGTATTTTTAATTTCAATAGTTTGTATTTCTTGTAGTCCTGAATCCACTGGTACCGGAACCACGGAGTATTCTTATGTGGATACAGGAAATTATGGATTAAATATTTTAGACCCCGCAGTTTATAAATATGGAGGGGTAGATTTTAGTTTGTCGGCTAAAATCCCTGAAAATGGGGATTTATTTGTTAAAATTACTCGAATATCTGGAAGCCTTTGGAGCGTTTCCAATAGTACAGCAAAAAATTGGGCTGTGGCCATCTTAGATAGAGCCTCCAGTTCACAAACCTTTACCGTTATTAGTACAGATGTTACTGCCGATTGTAAAATGGAGATTCCTAATGGTACATTTAGAGTGGATTACTACGAAGGAGATGTTTCTTCTCCTACTAGAACGAAAGAAATTGAAGTGAATTAACTACTAACCCAAAGGAAACAATTCCAAAGCGTTTTTAGTGGTGGTTTCAGCAACTTCTTCTATTCTCAAGCCCTTCATTTGGGCAATCTTATCCGCAATTATTGGAATGTATTGACTTTCATTTCTTTTGCCTCTATAGGGAGTGGGTGCCAGAAATGGGGCATCTGTTTCCAGTACTAAATGCTTTAAATCTACATGTGGAATTACTTTGTCTAATCCGCCATTTTTAAATGTGGCAACTCCGCCAATTCCAAGTTTAAATCCTCCGTAATTAATTACTCGATTTGCTTGTTCTAAGTTTCCAGTAAAACAATGTAGGACTCCCGTTAAATTTTCATCATTGTGTTGGTCTAAGACCTCAAATATTTCATCAAAACTATCCCGTGCATGTATAGCAATGGGTAATCCGTGGGTTTTTGCTAGTTCAATTTGAAAAGCAAAAGCCTCTTGTTGTTGTTTCAAAAATGTTTTGTCCCAATACAAATCAATGCCAATTTCGCCAATGGCAATGTATTTACCCTTTTCGGCTTCTTTTTTTACAATAGCTAATTCTTCCTCAAAATTTTCTTTCACATCACTAGGGTGTAAGCCAATCATAGGATAGCAATTATTAGGATATTTTGCGGCTAAATTGTTCATTGCGCCAATGGTTTGGCTGTCAATGTTAGGAAGGTACATTTTGGTAACACCGCTTGAAATAGCGTTTTGAATAACTTGATCTATATCCGCTTCAAATTTGTCTAAATACAAATGAGCGTGAGTATCAATAAACTGCATGGAATTAATTTTTGAGGTAGTCTTGATTTGTTTGGTCCACAAACTCTAATATTTCTTCTGTACCAGATTTCTTAACCGAAGAGGTGTAAAATCTTGGAGGTAATTCTTCCCAATATTCTAGCATTATTTCTTCGTAGCGTTTCATGTTTTTCAAAAGGGTATGGTCATTTAGCTTGTCTGTTTTGGTAAAAACCATCACAAATGGAATCCCGTTTTCACCCATCCATTGCATAAACTCCTTATCCACTTTTTGAGGTTCTAGTCTGGAGTCCAATAAAACAAAAGTGCATATCAAGTTTTCACGTTCAATCAAGTAATCACGTAAAAATTTCTGAAACTCTGCACGCATGGTTTTCGATACTCGAGCATATCCATACCCGGGTAAATCAACCAAATACCATTCATTATTAATTTTGAAATGATTGATTAACTGAGTTTTGCCAGGTCTTCCTGAGGTTTTGGCTAAGCTTTTTCGGTTGGTTATTGCATTGATTAAAGAGGATTTCCCTACATTGGAACGTCCAATAAAAGCATATTCAGGCATGTTTGGAGCCGGACATTTGGTATAGTCTGTATTGCTCATCACAAATTTGGCGTCTTTAACCTTCATGTTTTTTTGTGTTGGTTTTATTTGACAATAATCGCACTCTGAGCGGAACCGAAGAGCCCTTGTCTTATCTCTGAGTGGAATCAAAGAAACCGGAATTTCCTCCAGTCTGCTGACTTCCCTATTTCTTCAACGTCTTACTTAGCCAAGCCTCATAAATTCCATTAAATTCTTCAGGCTTTTCCATCATAGGGGCATGACCACATTTGTCCATCCAAAACAATTCCGAGTTGGGCATCAGTTTATTGAATTCTTCTCCAACCTCTGGCGGAGTAATGGTATCTTGTTTACCCCAAATTAAACAGGTAGGCATTTCCATGTTTGGTAAATCTTCTGCCATGTTGTGGCGAATAGCCGATTTAGCAAGAGATAATATTTTCAAAGTTTTTACTCGGTCGTTAACAATAGCAAAACACTCTTCTACCAATTCATCGGTAGCTGTTTTTGGGTCGTAAAAAGTATATTGCACTCTCTCCCGTACGTAATCAATATTGCCTTTTCTTGGATAAGATTGCCCCATGGTATTCTCATATAACCCCGAACTACCTGTTAATGTTAAAGTGTCTACTTTTTGCGGGTGTTTTGATCCGTAAACCAAAGCTACATGCCCACCTAAAGAATTACCTAATAAATTCACCTTATCGAAACCCTTGAACTCAATGAAATCACGAATGTGCTCCATTAAATTTTTCACGTTTGTTTTTAATACTGGAAGAGTGTATAAAGGCATAATTGGTATTACCACTCGGTAATTTCCCTTAAAATGTTCAAGTACATCTTTAAAGTTACTTAAGGCCCCAAAAAGGCCATGAAGAACAACCACTACCGGACCTTCTCCTACTTCAACATACTCAAAACCACCCTCTTTCTTAATTATTTCTTGCATAGGATAACATCACGTTTACGGCCTCAAAATTAACCAATTCTCTTTGCAATTCCTTGATTTATTTTGGCGCTATCCACAAATGGTTGTTAGGAATAATGCGGTTTTCCAAGCATATCTAAGCCTCTCAAAATGGTTCTTTGTTCCCCGACTTAATTCTTTCTAAAACAGTGCGCAAACCCTCTTATTTACGCTGAAATCTATAAAGTTTTCAACAAAGTGGTAGAAAGTGGTAAAAAGTGGTAAAAATTAGAATATTTTTACGCTTTCAAATCAAAGTGTACTGATGTCAAGCTTATTAGGTGAATATCAATGTAAAGTGGATGCCAAAGGGAGGTTTATGCTGCCTGCTGGTTTGAAGCGCCAATTGGATCCTGCCGCCAAAGATCAATTTGTGATCAATAGGGGGTTTGAGGGTTGTTTGGTATTGTATCCTATGAATGAGTGGGAAGTGGAGACTAAGAAATTTGAAAAACTCAACCTGTTTGTTACCAAGAATCGAAAATTCTACCGACAGTTTCATAATGGAGCAACGCAGTTAGGATTAGATGGAACAGGAAGGGTGTTGTTGCCAAAACCTTTAATGGGCGGGGTAGGAATTACTAAAGAGATAGTGCTTTTTGCTTACGCTAATAGAATTGAGGTTTGGGATAAAGC
>JBMYWA010000106.1:0-6295 GCA_049606935.1 Salibacteraceae bacterium | reverse complement strand
ACATCTCTTAATGAAAATATGCACTCGGTAAAATCAGCAGGACTCGAAATAATTCGAATATATTTTTCTGCCACTTCGCTAGGAGATGTCAATTCATTATTGGCTTTTAATTCCACAAAATGTTTATGTCTAGAGAAGTCCTTTTCATTAGAATTTCGAATAGATTGTTGCATTTCGGTATCCACCACACCCGGAGCAATAGAATAAACCTGAACAGGATGTTTTTCACGTTTCTGCTCGGTAAAAGAAGTCAAACTCATTAAATCAACTGCCGCTTTAGAGCCGCAATAAGTTGCCCAACCTTCAATAGGATTTTTACCGGCTCCAGAACTCACATTAAGCACCGTTTTTTGAATGGGTAGTTCCTGATACTTACCCATGAAATTATTCATAAAAATGGCCACAGCTGTAACGTTAACGGTAAACAAATCAGCAATGGCTGTATTATTCGATTTACCAATGGGTTTAATATCTCCAATTTGACCTGCGTTATTAATTAGAACGATCTTTTCGGGATTATCCAATTTCGGAAATTCAAAACCATTTACCTCTTCTAAACTAGCCAAGTTTAAAGGTACCGGAGTATAGTTTTCATCTAAAATATTTTGCCTTCTAGCAATTCCAAAAACATGATTGTTTTTTTCTTTTAATAATTGGGTAGCCAGTGCTTGTCCAATACCACTGCTGGTACCGGTAATAAAATAATAATTCATCTGTATTGAAATCTGTAAAACGAAATTAGCTAAAAAAGTGTGCTGTGCCCTTAAAATTTAATAATGTACATCAAGTTAGGTATCAACGATAATTGGTAGTACTCTTCAATTTCTTGACTATCTGAATTGTAATAATTGCCAACCGCAGCTTGATTATTCGTTACATTTTGAATATCTAATTTCACTTCGTGCGTTACCTTCTTTTTATTTACTCGGTAAGTAACGGCCAAATTGGTCAAGAAAATATCATCGTACTTTCCTTCATAAGCTTGTGATTGATCGCGCACTTCCTCTCCCTCGCTAATAGATGCATCTAAATCAATTGGAGTAAACCTATTTCCACCTAAAAGAGATGTTTTAATATTCACCGCCAATGTTTTTTGGTTCTTTTTAGAACGTAAATTAAACTCCTTACCAATGACTAGATTACCAGCATAATTTGCATCAAACCTAGAGTTATGCGTTTCGCCATCAATAGCGGTGTACTTTGATTTATATATAGAGGATGTAATCAAATAGTAAAACTGATTGTAAAAATAACGTTCTAACGTAAGCTCTAGTCCGTAATTAGTTCCAGTACCCTCACTTACCATAGGTAGGTTTAAATAACTACTGGATTGATTTATCATGGAGAACTTACTTCCTTGTTTGTTTTCAACAGGTACGTCATATAAATACTGATAATACACTTCTGTTTTGAAACTTAAATTTGGATTGAATTGATGCCCAAAACCACCCACTAAATGAAGCGATTTAGTAAGTTCTAGGTTTTCGTTGACGTACTGATTTTCATACCCTTCTGCATTGGCCATATATACCGAAATACTCTCTACCTTACTATGTAAACCCACTCCAAACGAAACATTTTGCTTTGGGTTTAGGTTATACTTCATCCCTAGTCGGGGCTCAATGGAGTAATTATTATTTAGAAACAATTGGGTGTAATGTAAACCCGAAACCATGGATAAATCTTTATTTAATCTATGCTTCCAAGTTCCATAACCTTGAATCATACTTGACTTACCCGAGGCTTTTATGTAATCTACTGGTACGGTGTTATCCGTATTTAGTCTTGAATGCATGTTATACTTCATGATAGAGTAAATAACTCCCGTATTGAAGGTGTTTCTGCGGTTTATCTTTTGGTTATAACTTGTAGACATTCTTACGGTGGTGTTACTAAAATCTTGGGTGTAATAGTCCCAATAAATATCTGTATCTAGGTCTTTTTCATCATCATCAATAGTGTTTTTGGTGCCTGAAATAGATATGTAAGAATGCACGTAGCTGTTTTTATTAAGCATGTAATTGTGATTCACTCCAATTACCCCAAGTGCGTCTCTTACCTCTGCTCTACCTGTTACGGTAACCGTATCGCTTATTATTGATTCTTGAATTTCGGAAATACCACTTTTTCCACCTAAACCAAAAATGCTGAAATTTCCATATTTTTTTGTGGGTAGGTTTACCTTAAATGAAGCATCTTGATACCTAGGAATTCCACCAAAATCAAGTATCCCCAAATTATCCATTAGTTCTAATGTGGAGTATCGATAATTTACTAGGTAAGAACCTCCATAATTTTTATTAAAAGGCCCCTCTAAGGTGATATCGGTACCTAAAACTCCTACCGAGAAAGACCGCTCACTTTTTTGGTTATTTCCTGTACGGAAACGGGTATCAAACACTCCAGATAATGCATTTCCATATTCAGGTGCAAAAGCCCCTGAGAAGAAATCGGAATTGGCCAACATAGTTGCGTTTAAAGTATTTACCGGACCTCCAGTACTACCCTCGTTTGCAAAATGATTTGGATTTGGAATCTCAATTCCTTCCAGCCTCCATAATATTCCTCGTGGAGAGTTTCCTCTTACTACAATATCATTATTACCTTCTGCATCTCCTACCACACCGGCAAAAGCGGAAACACTTCTTGCAGGGTCGTTTAAAGAACCCGCATATCTACCTGTTTCTTCTACCGTAACCGTTTTTGCACTTACGGTTGCCATTTCATTAATGCTTTCCCCTTGTTCTTCTCTGGCAACTACAACCACTTGTTCTAGCATTTCAAAAGCTTCAGTCATTTTTATTTGCAGCACGGTTTCCTTTGCAGATTCAACCACAATATTGGAAAGTAATTGAGGTTCGTAACCCATTGCGGTAATTTGGAGGTTTACCCTCCCTACGGGTACTTCAGAGATGGAGAATAATCCGTCAACATTAGTACTTGCGCCTTTTAGTGGATTTGAGCCTACTATAATAACATTGGCGCCAATGATGCTTTGTTTGGTTTCAGTATCCGTAATAACTCCTCGTACCGTTTGTGTGTAGTTTTGAGCAATAGATATCATTGAAAATAATGTTCCAATGAATAAAAAAATGGTGTTTTTAAAAATCATGTTTATTGTTTTAGGTTGTTGTTAAGTTTTCTGTTTATTAAAATGTAATTCGTAATCCGCCCTTAGCGCCTATCCACATTTGAAGTTGATAGCCATTGTAAGAATCTGTAAAGAATGGGTTAACGGCTATATCTGTAGTAAAACCTCCAGTACTTTCATAACCAAGTTCAGAAATATGAGCGTTTAAAGATGGACCAAACGTTAAGCCAATATGTTGATTGAGGTGTAAATCAAAAGTTAAATCAGCTCTGGAAAGTAAATTTACTTTCCATTCAAATTTTTCTAATTCATTTATGTGGTTAGCGGTTAAGTCAGCACTAATAGAAATCCAATCTGCTAACCTTAATTTTGTTCCAAAACCCATTCCGAAACCAAATAGGTGAGGGTTTTCATAATCAAAACCACCTTGGTAAATGTTATAAAACTGATCGGTTCCAATTTTAATTGCTGCGTTAGCTGGAAGAACTTCATTGGTGTATAATTCTACAGCGTGATATCCATTTTTTATCAAGCTAAGTAATCCTACAGAAACTCCTGTTGAACTATCTGCTACATTGATTAACCCTAGTTGAAACCCGTGCATAACGTGAGCAGAATTTACTAAACCAATCTGCGCACCCTGCAATGTGTCTTGGGTTTGATTATACAAGCCAGCAATCTGCGCACCGGTTAAATTCCCGGTAGTTAAATTATGAATTCCAGCTATTTGCGCACCTTCACATTTTCCATTTGCTACATTGCTAATTCCTGTAATTTGCGCGCCTTTAATACGCTTTGATGCAAAGTTGCTAATTCCACTAATTTGAGTTCCGGAAAGTTCATTTTTGGTAAAGTTAGTTATACCCGCTATTTGAGCCCCTACCGTTTGTTCAGGAACCAAGTTACTAATTCCCGAAAATTGCATTCCAATGAGGCTGTCTTGAATAACATTATTAATTCCGGCAAATTGAACTCCGTAAAAAGCGCCCTCCACCACGTTGGTTAGCCCAACAAATTGAAAACCATTCGCATTGCCCTTTACCACATTTACAAGGGTACCAAACTCTAATCCGTTTAATTCTCCGTTTACACCATATAAAATGTTAAAGGAAAAATTATTTTCCATGTTTTTTGCTTCCGCCCCATTACTACCAATAGGGTAGGCAAAGGTTACTTGGGTTTTGGTTTTTGAGCTATCTGCAGTTTCTTGACCTGTAATGGAAAGAGAAAATAAACTAGAAATAATAACAGCTATAATTGGAGATACTTTCATGCTTTTAATTTTTGTGTTTCTGTATGGAAAACACTTTAGAATTAAAATACCCCTAGTCTGTAAAAAATTAATTTCAATTTTTTTGGTTACATTCGTCCAAGTAGTAGAATATTAAAGCCTTTTAGCATGAAAAATATTATTGGAATAATTGCAGTTGGACTTATTATAGTAGCTTGTAATGCGACCAAATTGGCCGCCCCAAGTCAAGTTGATTTAGATAGAATTTCTACAACATATCCAGACTATACTTTAGCGGATATGACGGCAGGTAAAACCCTTTATGAAAACCATTGTGGTTCTTGTCATAAATTGATTCAACCTACCGATAAAACAGCCGAAGAGTGGAAAAATATTGTTCCTCCAATGGTGGAAAAAGTGAATAAAAATGGAAAGGTACTGGATGCGGAGAAACACGATTTAATTGTAAAATACGTTACCGGAATGTGCTCCGCAAACCCACCTATGTAATTCCCATTTTTTTGAGAGTATTAGGGTATTACAACAACTACATCTCCTACTTTATGACCTTTGTCCACAAATTCATGTGCTTGAGACATTTCATTTAGCGAAAAAACTCTATCAATAATTGGGTGAATTTTATCTTCTTTAATTAGCGTAACCAATTCATGAAATAGCGCTAATTGATCCTTTAAAGCCAACATACCGGTAGCCGAAAACTTTGCCTTTTTGGAGCTGAAAATTGAAGTTGAAATAACCTTTAACAACAAAGGGAAACTTAAAACTGGCGACATGTAAATACCGTTTTTTGTGAGTGCTTTTTTACTGTTAGTAAAAGTTCGAGTACCAACGGTATCGTAAATAACATCGTAAACCAACCCGGTTTTAGCATAGTCTACTTGCTTGTAGTCAATAACATAATCAGCCCCAATTGATTTCACCAATTCCATGTTTTTTTTACTACAAACTCCCGTTACAATTGCCCCTACACTCTTGGCTATTTGTACCGCTGCGCTCCCTAAACTACCAGATGCACCATTAATCAAAATGTGTTGACCTCTTTTTAGTTTTGCAATGTTTTTTATAAAATTAATTGAGGTAAGCGCGCCATCACAAATTCCAGTCGCTTCATTAAAGCTTAAATTTTCAGGTATGTGGGTAATAATTCCGTTCTGTTCTATACACACATATTCTGCATTGGTACCAAATGTTTCAATATTCTCTCCAAACACCTTATCACCCACTTTAAAAACCGAAACATTTTGTCCAACAGATTCAATTACTCCGGCAAAATTTGTTCCTGAAATAGGATGTTTTGGTTTAGAACACCCCATTATTAATCTACCAATATATGGTTTACCTGTTCGCATCATGGTGGCTGCTCTTGTTACAGATGTGGCGTGAATTTTTACCCTAACTTGATTGGGTGAGGGAATAGGCAAAGGAACCTCTTGTAATTTTAAAATTTCTGGTCCTCCATACTTTGTACTAATAACTGCTTTCATCATCTTTTTTTTGAGCAAAGGTGATTTAGCAATAAAGCAGAATTGTTCTAGATTATAAAATAGAACACATTGGTGAATAACAGAACCTTACAAGGATTTTAAATATTGCTTAGGAGTAATTCCGGTAGCTTTCTTAAAATAGGTATTGAAAACTGTTTTTGAACTAAACCCACTTTCATAGCCTAAGCCAATGAGCGTAATATGGCTATTTTTTGAGTCTTTAGCTAGCGATTTGAATTTTTCAATTCGAAAGGCGTTTACATATTCGTTAAAGTTCTTTCCTAAGCTTTCATTCAATAACCAAGACAATTGATTAGGATGAATTTGAATCATTTGCGCAAGAGACCGTAGGGTTAACGAGGAGTCTAAATAAGGTTCCTCTTTTTCCATAATTTCAACTAATTCTTTCGTATGTTTTATTTGGGCATCTTTTGAGAGTAATACCTTTTTAGTGGAGCGTATTTCTGT
>JBMYWA010000105.1:0-6317 GCA_049606935.1 Salibacteraceae bacterium | reverse complement strand
AGTAAAACACCTTAGCAGGGTGCCGCTTTAAGCCACTCAGCCAACTCTCCAACGGACGGCAAATTTATAAATAGATTTGATGTGCCAAGCGAATTTTTTAAGAAAATTACAGTTTTTTTTACCGTATTTTTTTAGTCGAATTTTATCAATTCAATATCAGCCACTAAGCACTTGGATACGCTACCCGAACGTGATAAATATTCATTATTTTTTTCTGTAATAGCTTCTTTAAAGCAGAAATATTTTGAAAGGTAATGGGTGCATAATCTAATTGTTGACTTTCCAGTATAGTAGCAAAAATTCCATCAATTAATTTTGTGATAGATTCTGCCGAATACTCCGGTAAACTTCTTGCTGCTGCCTCCACACCATCACATAACATTAAAATGGCTGTTTCTTTTGAAAAGGGTAGAGGTCCAGGGTATTGAAAGTCATCAATTGAAACGGAATCATCTTCTTTTTTTGCATTGAAATAAAAAAACCGAGTAGTTGTTGTACCATGATGTGTTCTAATGAAATCAATAATTTTCTCTGGGAGCTTATGTTTTTTTGCGAGCTCAATTCCATCCAAAACATGGTTAATAATAACCTTGGCACTTTCATGATTAGTTAGTTCATTATGAGGATTATGACCTCCGGCTTGGTTTTCTATAAAAAACTGTGGGTTCTTCATTTTTCCAATGTCATGATATAATGCCCCAGTTCTAATTAGTAACGGATCCCCGCCAATTTCAACGGCACATTCTTCTGCTAGGTTTGCTACTTGCATAGAATGTTGAAATGTTCCAGGGGCTTTTTGAGCTAACTCACGTAAAAGTGTATTGTTGGTATCGGCTAATTCTAGTAAAGCCATTTCAGATATTAATCCAAAAATGCGTTCAATAATAAACACTAAAGGTATGGAAGCAATAGTCATTAAAGCACTAGCTCCAAACCATAAAAAATTTTGGTAATCAATATTGGAAAGATGTCCTTCTTTAATAATACTAAAAGCAAAGTATAAAAGCGAAGATGCAGCAAATACAGATAAAACAACCCCTAGCAATTGAGAACGTTTTCTAAGGTTTTTAAGTAATAAAATTGCCAATAAACCAACAGGTGTTTCAATCCATAAAAACTCCATGGCGTTTGGCGCGAACATAGTAGACACCATAATCATAATGGTATAAATTATGGAGGCTAGTGAAGAGCTAAAAAAGGATTGTAGAATAACGGCAAATAAGGCAAATGGTAAAATATAAATGTCAATCTCAGGAAAGAAACGCGGAATATTTGCCATGAAATAATTCAAAAAGAATAATATCAAGATTAGGGTAAAGGAGTTGGTTTCAGAATAGGTAAATGGACTAAATGTTTTAATCATTAAAATAAGTAGTAACGTGGCAAATCCAACAATAATAAAGGTGCCCCCATATACATAAAATTCAGAACGGTTTGAGCCTACCTGTTTTTCATAATTCTCTTGAAGTGATATAAGTTTTTGATAAATTTCTGGAGTAATTATTTCTCCTTTGGCTACAATTTTTTCCCCTTCATTGACCTTCCCATAAACCGTTGTAAGGGCATTTAGTTTTTGTTGTTTAATGTCTGAGGTGAGTTGCGGGTTGTATACAATGTTTGGACTAAGATTTTCAAAAACAGCAATTTGTAATACCTTTCCTTTTTTTATGTCCTTAGTCCAAATTTGAATGGAATCAAAAGCTTGATTAATAGTGAGGAATTGTTGAATTTCAAATTGTGTTTCATTATGCTCGTGAATGGTCTTTATTACAAAATCTGGTGGCTTATTTAACAAACTGTCTTCTGTAGCAATTATTCCTTTCTTGTACAATCTATTAATTAATTCAACTCCTTTTGCTTCAAATTTAGATTGGTATTTTTTTGAAATGATGGTGTCTGCTGCAAAAAGCTCATCCGACTTCTTTTTAAATGCAGAAATAACGCTATCACCTACGTTAGGAATGTTGTTAAAATAGAGATAACTATTTGCAATTACTTCATTGTTTTCCTGCGCAATTTGAGTTTTTGTTTTATTGATACCAAAAGAAAATGGAGCATACATGGGTTGGTGTTCCCATGGAAAACCTTGCTCAAATTCATATTGAAATTTAGAAGTTCTTGGAGAAATAAAAACCATTAATCCAATGGTAATAGCCACAATTACTAAGCGGTAAATCTTACTATAATTATGTTGTAATTTGGAGTTTATTCCTTTCATTATACTGGTAAATTGAACACAACGAAAATAAAAATTACCTATTTATGATTTACCAATTTTCTGTATTGTTATTCACTATAAAAATTGATTCTTAAATGTTGGTAAATTGTGACGAATTAAACATTTAACATTTTTCAAATAATGTTACTTTGGCCAATTAATTTCAGTTTATGAGCTTTATCTACGAGGCTAGGATTACTCAGTTTTCTAAAGAATTAAAAAAGTATAAATCGGCTTCCCGAAATCTGGGTTTTGCAAGACTGGTTTTGTTTCTTTTAATGGCCGCTGGCATTTATCTGTATTGGGGTCAATCCATCCCTGTTTTTGTTTTTATTGTTGGTGGAGGAGCTATTTTTTTAAGATTGGTAGTTTTAAATTCAAAAGCCGATTTAGAAGTAAAATATTTACAAGCTTTGATATCCATAAATGAAAATGAGAAACTTGCAGTATCTGGAAATTTTGAAAACCCTGAAAATGGAGAAGAGTTTATTAAACCAAATCACGAATATTCTAATGATTTTGATTTATTCGGAAAAAAATCTTTCTTTTCTAAGTTTAATAGAACAGTATCTATTCAAGGCAAAGGCACTTTGGCAAATTGGTTAACTCAACCCGAATTAGATGCAGAGAAAATTGTAGCTAAACAAGCTGCCATTAAGGAATTAGTAAGTAAATTAGACTGGCGCCAAGAGTTTTTAGCCAACGGCATGCTTAATCAAATAACTCAGAAAGACGAGGAAAGAATTACAAAGTGGCATAATTACCAAAGTACTATTGGTGGAAATTCTTTTTATAATGGGTCGTTAAAAATTATTCCCGTTATTACAATTGGCTTATTGGTTTCTTCTATTTTGGGGTTTACCGCTTGGAGTACTTTTGGTTATTATTTGCTACTTCCGTTAGGGTACGTTTCAAGCTATCTGAAAAGGGTAAATTATGAATACGGAATAATTTCCAATTTGGTTTTGAAGTTTGAAGTACTCGCTAACCTTACAGAAAAAATAGAAAATGAAAACTTTGATGCCACTATACTTAAACAATGGAAAAATGAATTATTTACAGAGGCCAATGAAAAGGCTAGTTTAAAAATTAAAGAGTTAAAGTCATTACTAGCCAAGTTTGAACAAAGAAACAACATGTTAATGGGTATTTTATTAAACGCCTTTTTACTGTGGGATATACAATTAATGCATCGAATGAATTTTTGGAAGCAAGAAAATTCTCTAGAGCTTAGTAAATGGATTGCTGTTATAGGCAATTTTGATTCCTCTATTTCTTTAGCAAATATGGCATATAATAACCCTGCTTTAAAGTACCCTGTTTTGTCAAAAGAGGAATATCTAGTGAAAGGGAAAAATATTAAGCATCCTATGTTAAACCATAAAACTGCTGTTGGTAACAATTTCACAATTTCGGGCAAAGGGAATGTAAATATTGTTACTGGGGCCAATATGGCTGGTAAAAGCACATTTCTTAGAACCATTGGTTTGAATATGGTTATTGGCATGATGGGAGCTCCAGTACCTGCAGAAGATTTTACATTTAGCCCAATGATGATTTTTTCTAGTATGCGTACCGAAGATTCATTAGCAGAGCAAACTTCATTCTTTTATGCAGAATTGAGTCGTTTGGCTAAAATCTCCGACATTTTGAAAACGGGAGAAAAAAGGTTTGTCATTTTAGATGAGATACTAAAAGGAACAAATTCGCACGATAAAGCTAGAGGATCCTACGCATTTGTCGAAAAAATGATAAACTATAACATGATGGGACTAATAGCTACGCATGATTTAAGTTTGTGTGAATTGGCAGAAAAGCACCCCAATAAAATTGCCAATAAGTCGTTCGAAGTAGAGTTTGAGAATGATGAACTGGTTTTTGATTATAAATTACAAAACAAGGTGTGCCAAAATATGAATGCATCTTTCCTTTTAAAGAAAATGGGAATTGTAGATCATTATTAAGCAATAAAAATATTGATTTTGAATAAAATAGAAGAGTTAAAAGAATTGTTGAGTTCCCCTAAAAGGGTGGCCATTATTCCGCATATCAACCCAGATGGTGATGCCTTAGGCTCTTGCCTTGGTTGGTCTCAATACCTTAGAGGAGAGGGGCATAATACAGTAGTTATTGCACCAAATGCATTCCCCACTTTTTATAATTGGATGCCAGGCTCAAATGAGATTATTAAATATTCAGAACAACCTGATCTAGTAAATGAAGCGCTTAAAGAAATTGAAGTGATGTTCTTTTTAGATTATAATGACCTCAAAAGAATTGGAGACCTAGGACTCGTGGTTGAAAATCATCCCGCAAAATTTGTAATGATAGACCATCATCGTCAACCCACAGATTTTGTGGATATTATGTTTTCCGATCATGACAAATCTTCTACTTCCGAAATGGTGTTTGATGTAATTGAAGGCTTGGGTGGAAAAAAATCTATTACCAAAGAAATTGGTGAATGTCTTTATACTGGAATTGTTACAGATACCGGCTCCTTTAGATTTGGATCCACCAAGAAAGGAACACACTATGCCGCTGCTCATTTATTGGAAGCAGGTGTAGAACCAGATATTGTGTATTCAAGGGTGTATGACACTAATACCTTAGATAGAATGCACTTAATGGGGTATGTTTTAGTAGAAAAATTGAAACAAGTTGACGGTATTGCTGCAGCTTATATTTCCATTAGCGAAGAGGAACAAAGTCGCTTTAATTTTCAAAAAGGAGATTCAGAAGGTTTTGTAAATTACGGTTTGGCCATTAACGGAATGAAAGCAGCCGGTTTTTTTAGAGAAAGCGAAGGGTATATTAAAGTTTCTTTAAGGTCTAAAGGTGATTTTGATGTGAATACCATAGCCCGAAATCATTTCAATGGTGGCGGACATAGAAATGCTGCTGGAGGTAGGTTAGATATGACTTTGGAGCAAGCTATTGCCCATTTTGAAAATATAATGAGAGAACATTCAGATGAACTTGAACTTATTTAAAACCAGTTATTTTTTAATAATTATTTTGATTTTCCTTTCCTGTAAGGAAGAGCCCAAACCAAAAAAGGAAAGAGTGGTTACCAAAAAGGAAATGGTAGACCATAACAGAAAATCGGTTAGAATGGAGGCCGATCAAATTGAAAAATACATTTCAAGAAGAGGTTGGAAAATGAATCAAACTGGATCTGGTTTGAATTATATGATTTACCAGTCATCTGGAGAAATAATCCACCCAAAAGAAAATGATAAGGTTTATGTTAACTATACAGTTAGTTTAATTAACGGCAAAACCATTTATAAATCAGATTCTACTAATCTGGCATCATTTATTGTAGGACATGATGAGGTGGAAAGTGGTTTGCAGGAAGGAATCAAGTTTATGGCGCCAGGCGATAAAGCTAAAATGATAATACCCTCGCATTTAGCCCATGGATATACGGGCGATTTTAATAAAATACCACGTTATTCCACGGTAATCTTTGACATTCACCTAGTACAAATAAATGACTAAGTTAATTGCGATTGCTTTTTTGTTTCTAGGATTGTTTTCTTGTAAAGAGAAGTCAAAATATCTGGGGTTTTCTGTTACCAATACCGGTTTGAACTATAAAATTCATACGCTTGGAGATACCGAGTCTAAACTGAATGATAATGATTATGTTTCATTTTATTACTCCAAATACTCAAGCTCTGGAGAGTTAATAGTAAGCAACGCTTTAAGTAAAAATGTGTTGTACTCCGCTGTATTAGATACAGGTTTAATGGAACTCTTAGCTTTGATAAGTATTGGTGATAGTGCCTCCTATATTAAACTAAATGGCGGAAAAGAGGAGTTGATTTCCTTGAAGATAACCTCCAGAAATTCAAATAAAATTGGCGAATTATTAAAAAATCATCCAGAATATGGAGAGCAAATTCCTTTTAAAGAGCAAAATGAAATTTTAGCCTATTTAGAAAATTACCGTTCTGATAGTATTCTGTATCATGAAGGAATGTTTATTATTCACCAAATAATGGGTTACGGAAGCTACCCCGTTAGCGGTGATGAAGTTACTTTAGAAATGGAAAGTCAAACTATTTACGGAGCCAAGCTAGAATCAACTATT
>JBMYWA010000104.1:0-6334 GCA_049606935.1 Salibacteraceae bacterium | reverse complement strand
TTACTTCGTCTAAAGATTTAGCCAGTTTTACACCGCCACCTTTACCACGACCACCTGCGTGAATTTGTGCTTTAATTACAAACCAGTCTGTACCAGTTGTTTTATTCAATTCTTTTGCCGCTTCAACAGCTTCTTCAGGAGTGTTTGCTACAATTCCTTCTTGAATTGCTACTCCGAAACTTTTTAAAAGGGCTTTACCCTGATATTCATGCAGATTCATTGATATATCTTTAAAAAATTAGTTCAAAATTTGAAGCCTCAAAAGTAATTAATAATTCAATAAACCTACCGTGCTTAAATGGTTTTTCAATAGGTTTTCTAACAATTGTTAATACGCTTATTATACCGAGAGGTTTCCATCCAAATCCAACCTAAAAACAATCCAAATCGTCTATTTTCGTTGTTCCAAAAAACAAACAGTAAATGGTGGTTATTGAAGCTTCAGATATTCATAAGAGTTACGATGATTTAAATATTCTTAAAGGAGTAAATTTATCTATTAACCAAGGTGAGGTAGTAAGTATAGTGGGGGCATCTGGGGCAGGAAAAACTACCCTATTGCAGATTTTAGGCACTCTTGACCTTCCAGATAAAGGTTCATTAAAAATTATGAGTTCAGAGGTAAATGGATTGAATTCTAAAAATCTATCGTTATTTAGAAATAAAAATATTGGATTTGTTTTTCAATTTCATCATTTATTACCTGAATTTACGGCACTTGAAAATGCTTCCATGCCATTATTCATTGCCGGTAAATCCAAAGCTGAAGCAAACAAAAAAGCAACAGAATATTTGGTGTTTATGGGACTTGGAGATCGGTTAAACCATAAACCCTCCGAACTTTCAGGAGGAGAACAACAACGAGTGGCGGTAGCTAGAAGCTTGGTCAATGAGCCGGCTATAGTTTTTGCAGATGAACCATCTGGCAACTTAGACTCTGCATCGGCAAAAGAACTACACCAATTGTTTTTTCAGTTAAGAGATAAATTTAATCAGACATTTATTATTGTGACCCATAACAACGAATTGGCCAATATGGCCGACAGAAAGTTAGTGATGCAAGACGGTAAAATTGTAGAATAAATGGAGTTCAATGAACTTTCTGATTTTTTAAATGAAAAGGCAGAATATTACGAAACGTTAGATTTTATTGAATCTGACCCTATTCAAATACCTCATCAATTTTCGAAAAAGGAGGATATTGAAATTGCGGGTTTTTTAGCCTCTACAATTGCTTGGGGTCAACGTCCTACCATTATTAGGAATGCTCAGTTTTTGGTGGAGAATATGGACATGGCGCCACATGATTTTGTTCAAAATTTTACCGATTCCGATTTAGATGGGTTTTCTAGTTTTAAGCATCGCACCTTCAATTTTGACGACTTAAAACACTTTTTATTTTCACTACAAAACCTGTATCAAAACCACCAGGGATTAGAAGGTGCATTTTCTCAATATCCAGAAGATATGGGCTTAAACATATCTAAATTTAAAGAGTTATTTTTTGCTATTGATCATTTACCACGTACTCAAAAACATGTTTCCGATCCCTTAAAAGGTTCGGCTGCTAAAAGGTTAAACATGTATCTGAGATGGATGGTGCGCCCCAACACCAAAGGGGTTGATTTTGGAATTTGGAAAAAGCTTCAACCTAAGCATCTTTACCTTCCGTTAGATGTACATACTGGAAACGTTTCAAAAAGATTAGCTATTCTACATCGTAAGCAAAGCGATTGGAAAGCATTGGAAGAAATAATGAGCACACTGAAAAAACTGGATCCAGAGGATCCAGTTAAATATGATTTTGCGTTGTTTGGCCTTGGAGTATTTGAAGATTTTGGTAAGGCCAATTCTTAGTAGGGTTTAAACTATTTAGATTTGAAAATTTTTTTAGGGTTTTCAAAAGTTTTAAATTCAATGGCATATCCACTTGGATCTTCCAAGAACATGCTTTTCTGCTCTCCTATTTCCCCTAAAAATGCCACATGCGGCTCAATTACAAAAGGAACATCCAAATCTCTAAGCTTTTGTTCCATTCCATGCCATTCTTCCCATTTTAATATGGCTCCAAAATGAACCAAAGGGTATTTGGAATCTTTCCTCCATGCACTTTCTAAACTCTTCACATATTGTGCGTTTTCGTGGGCCGTTAATTGATGACCGTAAAAGTTAAAATCTACCCAGAATAAGGCCGAACGACCAATTTCACATCCCAGGGTATTCACATAAAAGTCGGTGGTTTCCTTAATATCTATTACTGGAAATGCCAAATGAAAAGGTGCTGATTTTTTCATGATTTTCGTTATTAAAATTGTTGATCAGAAAAGTATGAACCATTGAAATCTTCAGGGATGAAGTAATTTTTTGGAGATTTTTTGGTTTTTAATAAATCCATTACAATTAAATATTCTACTTGTTTATGAGTCCATAAATAGGCTTTGTATTTTGTTCCTTTCAAAACAAAGCTGGTGCTTTTTAACTCCTCATAATAAATGTCGTTCTCCAACTCTTCTTTTAGTGAGCTAGAAAGTGCTGAATACTTTTTCATTACTCTATACATGATTCAAATTTTAGTGTTTTTCACAGCACTAAGTAAATTACTCTAGACAAAATCAACAAGTTTATCCTCAAATTAAGTAAATTTACCTCAAAATTCATGAATAAAAGATAATTTCGCTATTATGGACCAAATAGATAAAAAAATCCTTGATTTTCTCCAAAAAGATGCCAAGCTAACGGCTAAAGAAATGGCACATAAACTCTCTTTAACACCCACTCCTATTTACGAAAGGATAAAAAAAATGGAAAAGTTGGGAATAATAAAATCTTATGTGGCTTTGTTAAATGCCGAGAAAGTAGATCGTGGATTAACCGTTTTTTTAAATATTACTATAAAAGAACATCAACTCGTACCGCGACAAAAGTTTATTAACGACATTAATCAACTTCAAGAAGTTGTGGAGTTATACCACACATCTGGCTCACATGATTTTTTGGCTAAAGTTCGGTTTGCAAATATTAAAGAATATCGCAATTTTTTAGTGAATGATATTACCTCCATTCAAAACATCGGAGACATTGATAGTCAAATTGTATTAGAGGAAGTTAAATCTACCACAGCTATAATTTTATAATCTATTTTAACCCACTAAGTATATACTCATATACCTCATTATTATGTTCTGATTTAGGGTCAATAAAACTTTGTGTAATGTATTGAGGAGTTTTAATTAAATCACGTTCCATCATTTCACTAATAGTATGATAAAATTGTAAAGAGGTCTTACCAATTAACAAGGGATTTAAATTATTTCCGTTTTCCCAAAATCGTAAAATCTTAACAAACCCACTTAAATACAAATGGTCTTTGGTAAACCCACCTCCTCTAAAAATTCTAGTAACCAAAGTAAATGCATCCTCTTCATTAGCATGATTATTATGCACTAAATAATTAAAGCATTCAATAAAATCGGCACCGTTACACATCATATCTACTACAATAACTCTAAGTGCCAGCTTTTGTAATCTCTTCATGGAGATGTTACCACTTAAATATTCTGATAAAATGGCTAATCCTTCCTGTGTTTCTGTATTTACTGGTAACCCCAGTCCAAACAATTTTAGATTTTGTAAACGAGAGTTTTGAGTGGTTACCATATGCACTCCAATTTCATGCTCAGCCAGTGCATTAATTTCACCACGCGAAAATTTAGCATCTGGCCTAACCAAGATGACCTTTTTTGCATTTAAAACCATTGCTTTCGAAATGATTTTTGAGCTTAATTCTATTTTGCTTTCAAAACCATATTGGTTCAACGTTTCACCAAAAGTTTGAACTACTTGCTCAGAACCTAATTGCGGTGACCGACTTGGTTCTGTAGGTACATGCGGCAAATGCAGAAGATAATGGGCATTTTGAATATCTGTTGCATTTGGTCTTCCAAAATATAACAGCGAGTTATAAAAAAACTTCTTAGTACCTAGCGTAGATAACAAATCTATTTTATCAAAATAGCTATTGATAACCGCCTCATACATATTACGAATAGAAATATCCGCAATTTCTTGAACAGGAATGTTACTCAACTTTTGTTTTAAATCATACGCATCAACTCGAATGGGGCGGTACTTAAAATTGGGTAGTTTTGATTGCTTATTTTTTAAGAATTTCCTTTCTTCGGATAAATGATTACTTGGGTTAATATACGCGAGTAGCTCAAAGTTCTTTAATAACCGGTGTAAATCCTTGTCTACCTTTAATACTGCATCTTCAATTTTGTTTCCTAATAATTTAGAGGCTGTATTGTAATTCCAGTTCGTAAAATGCTGGCTAAAATAATTGGCGTTAGATGAAATAGATTGTTTTAGCCCTTGTTGTAAAGATTTAATAATTTTGGGGTAATATGCTCCAGTGAGTTCATTGCAATACACCTTTTTAACCTCTGTAGCTAATACTAGCGTATTTTTAAAATGGCTTGAGATATATTCTAAGTTATAACCTCTTCCGTAAAAAACATCGTTTATAGCACTTTCGTTTTCAATATTTTCAATTTTTACTTGAGACAAAGTTTCTTTCCAATCATTTACAACGCTTTCAAACTTTGGGTCAATTTTTTCTGCTCCAATATTAAATAATGGCACCTTTCTATCCCATCGTTCCATGTTGTATGAATGGATATCATAAACAATACAACCATCAAAAAGCGACTCAATTTTCTTTATAAGCGCATGTGTTACTTTGTAGTAATTGGAATGTTTTTTTAAACTTACCTGTCTTTCTTTAGGAGTAAGATTATGTTTCCACACTTTTTGTCCCCAAGCCTCAGAATAAACACAGGTATCGGGTCCGCGGTTCAAATCATATTCATATCTTGAGTCGTTACCAATTAAGGTAATAGGCATACTTGAAATGAAAGATCCCGTATATGGGTCTTCCTCATACCAACGTTTGTAAGCGTCTAAATCAATTTTTGCACTTAATTCTTTTCTTAAATTACTGCCATTATGAATTGCTGTACAGCAGTAGGGTACATATCTGTCTATTTTTATTGTAAAGGAACCATCTTTTGCTTGGGCTTCAAAGGTTTTACCCGCATCTATTAATCTTATGATTTCATTAATTTCCAACTTCTGCATTATCCATTAAATGTTTTGGTTCAAAATCTTCTTGATACTTTTTTCGTTCTTTTACAGCAATCTCCAAATAATCAACAATTTTAGACTGTAACTTAACATTATTCAATTTATTAATATCAGTTATTGTTCCCGGGCTTAATACATTAACCTCTATCAATTTACCTCCAATTAAATCCAACCCAGCAAAGTAAATACCATCTCTGACAAGTTTTTCTCCAATCTTCTTACATAGTATTTTATCCTGTTTAGTCAGCTTATATTTTTCAACCGATCCACCTGCCGATATATTTGAACGTGCATCACCTTTTTGAGGAACTCTTTTTAGCGCACCAATTGGTTGGCCATTTAGCATCATTACCCGAACATCCCCTTCCTCGGCTCCTTCAACATATTCTTGCAAAATCACATAACTAGACACTCCATCCCTTCCATTTATATAAAAATCTAAAAGCGATTTGATGTTTTGCATAGCCGATTTTTCAATAACAATAACACCACTTCCACCGTAACCATCTAAAGGTTTCAAAATCATTTTATCATTATCCGATTCCTTAATTATTCGCAGTAAATAATCAATATTTTTAGATACATGGGTAGCCGGAATTAATTCGCGTTCGGGATCATAATATGCCGCGGTGTAAATTTTATTGTTGGCTTCTCTTAAACCATCAACAGCATTAATGATAAAAACATCGTCTTTAATAGAATCTAAAAAATTTAAGGTCAAAGTATTCATTGGTGGATTATCCCTCATAAAAATTACGTCAAACTCGCGTAATTCAAACATTCCCTCTTCAAATTTTACGGTATTGTAAAAGCTCTTTATACTTGCCGGAACTTTATCCTCAAAATTTAAAGATTTACACAAAGAAAGTGTAACACTATCACGAATAGTTAAGTTAGATGGGTGAGTGATAGAGACTGAATGACCTCTTCTTACCAGCTCGTGTAAAATTCTAATTGTTGAGTCTTGTTTGGGATTTACTCTTTCCCAAGGATACATGATAAAGCAAACTTTCATTTTACAAATTTTATGAAGTAAGATTGATTAAACCAAAGTTACCATTATTGATAAATACCCTCCTAAGATTTATCAATAAATTTTATACAAAACTAGATTTAGCAAGTCTTATTTTACCCACTCCATTCTATACAAAACTTGCGTATTTCCCTGATAAGCTTCGGCAGAAATGAAATA
>JBMYWA010000103.1:0-6367 GCA_049606935.1 Salibacteraceae bacterium | reverse complement strand
TTACGTGAAATTGATGTGATTGAAGAGGTGTTGCGTATATACGGATACAACAACATTGAAATGCCATCGCAATACCATGCTTCGGTAATTTCGCAAGATGGCATTAACCATGAAGTGGTTTTGAATAAGGTTAGTGACCATTTAACCGCCCAAGGTTTTATGGAAGCCAAATCAAACTCATTAACTGCATCTTCATATTATAAGGATTCTAAAACTTGGCCGGTTGCACAATCGGTTAGAATGAAAAACCCATTGAGTATTGATTTAGACGTATTGCGTCAAACTATGCTTTTTGATGCCTTAGAAGCGGTTCGTCACAACCAAAACCGTCAAACGTACAATTTGAAGTTTTACGAGTTTGGTAAAGTGTACAAAGTAGCGGAAGACACTCGTGTTGAAGAAAGCAGAATGTCAATGACGGTGGTAGGAAATCGTTACCCAGAAAACTGGAATCAAGCCGATGCCAAAGTTGGATTTCAAGACATTAAGGGACATTTAGAATCTATTTTTAGCTTGTTGAATCTTACTTCAAATGATTATACCGTTACCGATGAAATTGTAGCTGATTTTGCGTACGGGATGACCTATAAAATTGGAGAGAAATTCCTAGCACACGGTGGTTTAGTGAATGAGACTCATGCCAAAGCTTTTGGTATTAAGAGCGAAGTGTTTTTCTTAGAAATCAATTGGGCATTGCTAAAGAAAAAAGCAGGAAGTAAACGTATCAAATACGTTCCGGTTCCTAAGTTCCCTTCTATGCGTAGAGACCTTTCTTTATTATTAAACAAAAACGTTTCGTTTGCGCAAGTAAATGAAGTAGCTGCTAAAGTAGATCGCAAGTTGCTACAAACAGTGAACTTGTTTGATGTTTATGAAGGCAAGAATTTACCAGAAGGTAAAAAATCATACGCTGTTAGTTTTACATTCCAACATGCAGATAAAACTTTAACCGATAAACAAGTGGATAAAGTGATGCAAAAAATGATTGCAGAATTGAACAAACAATTGGGAGCTGAGTTGAGATAGACGCGGTTTCTTTTGATAAAGATAAAGTTAGTCGTAGCGTTTTTCGCTACGACTTTTTTAATGCCATAATTTACTCCACCATCGCTTAAATCTTCGCCAAGGAGTGACTTTTATGATGACTACATCACCCATTAAATTGTGATCTTCTACCATTTGAATATCCAAAGAATACGCTACTTGGTTAGCTGGCACGAACACATGTGTATAATTAGGGTACCCCGCGTAACTCACTCTAATAGAAAGGGTGTCATTATAGAATTCTATTGGAATTTCAATTTTATACACCCCATCAAAATCGCTATGAATTCCGTTTACTAAGGTATCCTTATGGTAAATCATTACGTTAGAAAAGGCCAAAGGTTCTTCATTTTCATCCCAAATTCTCCCCGAAACAAAGGGACGAATATGAGGCACTTCGTTGGGTACAACGCTAACCGCTCCAGTAAGAAAATGATGACTATTATTTTTAGGTATTTCAGTTTTTGGCAATGATGTGGTATCTTGGGTTTGACCTTGCTTAGGAGCAATCACCATACTCAACAAACTTAAAGATCCAGCCAGAGGGCCTATCCAAGGGTGTTTTTGCTGGGGAACAAAAATTTGATCTATTTGTTTTTGAGAAAAGCGTCCACAGGTATTTTCATTTTTGTTTTTAAAGAAATCCAATACCCTAGCATCAGTAGATGATGTAAAATCTACCACAGTTTTAGAGCAACTTTGGCAAAAACGACCCTGTTTCTGAGGCAACATCTTACTCCAATCTTCATGACACGGCTCTTTAATTTGTAATTGGTATCTGCTCATCACTGTTAATCACGCAATTAAATTTGAAAAGGTTTATGTTAACGCTAAGTTTTAACAAATTTCATTCCGCAATTTTGGCTTTTTTAAGTACTTTTAATTTTTAAACCTTAATTAAACCAAGGATGTTAAAACCTTTATTTTCTTTTATTTTTCTTCCACTGTTGTGGTTGCTATCATTTTCGTGTATCGCCCAAACACCCTTATCGGTTGATGCAGGTACAGATCAGCATATGTGTATTGATATTAATAATGGAATTGATACTACTGAAATTGGAGGCATGCCAAGTGCAATGGGTGGTATTCCTCCGTACAGTTACTCTTGGAGTTTTACTTACACCAATGCCAATGGGTTTGTCATATACGGATCTGACTTTTTGAATGACACCACTCTAGCCAATCCGCTAATAGAAAATCATTTTTACCATAATAGTACAACAGACCCTGTTCTACCCTATTTGGTATTAACAGTAACTGATTCTGCGGGAACAATAAGTCACGATTCTATAATAGTCACCTTCTCTACATTCGCTATGACTTTAGGTGGCCCTCAAACATTTTATGTAAAAAAGGGAGATTCTGTATTGTGCCATGGTAATACCATAATTGGTGGAATTGATACCTTGTACAATTCTTGGAGTCCTAATCATGGGATCCTAAGCGTGGTGGACCAAGAATTTTGGGCTTCGCCAGATACCACTACATCTTATACGCTAACAGTTACCGATGCGGTAGGTTGCACTCAGTCCGGTCCAGAAAATGATGTGACTGTGGTGGTTTTTCCAGTAGGTGTAGAAGAAAGTAATACTAAAACAAGGATCAAACTATACCCAAATCCCGCTTCCAATTTCTTGCAAATAGAAAGAAATCAAAACGTCAAGAATGAAACTTTAATAGTGTATGATATTTCTGGAAAAGAAGTTTTTAGAACTATGCTCAATTCTCCAATTCAAACCATTGATGTGAGTGGGTTAGTTAAAGGAAGTTATTCTTTTATTATTGGTAACGTAAATGAGAAGGTGATTTTGAGATAAGTCAATCCCCCTAATCCTTCCTAGCGTCAGGATTTCTCCCCCTCCGCTAAGGGGGAATTCAAGCTAATTAATCAAAATGGTGCCCATCCCAAAATACATGTAGGTCAATTGCAATTCGATTAAGTAAGAATAAAAATAGTTGCTCAACTCCCTCCTTGGCGGAGAGGGAAGGATTGAAGAATGAACGACAGGGTGATTGATCATTACCCCAATATATTTCCAAGTTAGTCGTAGCGTCTTTCACACCACTTAATTTTACAAGGCCTCTGTCCTGAATTAGATTAATATGTAAATAAAAACTCTGTCTAGACGACTGGATAAAGAGAGTCGTAGCCTAGAGGCTAAGCTCAACTAATATTATCTAACCTCCCACGCGTTTTACGTTGTAGCCTTCTGCTTTAAGCAAGTCCATCACTTTATCGCGAACTTCACCTTGAATAATGATTTCGCCATCTTTAGCAGAACCACCTACACCACATTTAGATTTTAGCATTTTACCCAAATCTTTCAAGTCATCTGTTGAACCTACAAAGCCTTCTATTAATGTGGCCGTTTTACCCTTACGTTGTTTACGATCAATTAAAACATGAAGCGTTTGCTCACTTGGAGGTAAGGTTTCTTGCTCCTCGTTGTCATCATAATCGTATCCGTAATTGGGGTTAGTAGAATATACCACATCTACTCTTTTTTTCTTCTTTGCCATAGCGCAAAGTTAGCTAGAAGTCTGAAGACGGGAGTCCGAAGTCGGAAGAAAAGTGCGCTTCCGTCTTCCGTCTTCCAACTTCTGACTTAATTTTGCCCGCAAAATTACCGTATGAACTATTTAGGCATTATTCCGGCACGTTATGGATCTACTCGTTTAGAGGGAAAACCTTTAGCTGATATAGAAGGCAAAACCATGATTCAACGCGTATATGAACAAGCTTCTCAAGCTATGGATGATGTATACGTGGCTACTGATGATGCCCGAATTGAAGAAGCCGTTTTAGGGTTTGGAGGTAAAGTAGTGATGACTTCCAGTACCCATACCACTGGTACTAACCGTTGCCTAGAAGCACTTGAGAAAGTGAATGCTAGTTCTGATAAAAAGTTTGATGTGGTTATCAATGTGCAAGGAGATGAACCTTTATTGGTTCCTGCTCAATTAGGTGAACTAATGACCTGTTTTGAGGATTCCCGTACAGAAATGGCTACCCTAATTACGCCAGTAATAAGAATGGATGATCTTTTTAACGAAAGTGAGGTATTTGTAGTTTTTAATAAAGACCAATTTGCCTTGTATTTTAGTAGAGAAGTAATTCCGCACATTCACGGAATGCATAAAACCAAATGGTTAGATAACAACACCTATCACAAACATTTAGGGTTATACGGATATACGGCTGAGGCTTTAAAAACTTTTGCAGAATTACCACAATCTAATTTAGAATTAACCGAAAGCTTAGAGCAAAACCGTTGGATTGAAAATGGCGGCAATATCAAGCTAGCCGTAACGCAATACGATAGTATTCCGGTAGATACCATTGATGATTTAGAACGAGTGCGTAAAATTGTACGTGAGCGAAATTCCTAGAAATTAGGCACTTCATATTTTTCTTGAAAAAGCTTAACTCAATTAAAAAAACGGCCTACATTTGCGGCCATTATTCGGGGTGCCTTTAAGGCTGAGATTACACCCGTTCCCATTGTGGGGATATACCTGATCCAGGTAATGCTGGCGTAGGTAAATGTTTTTCATCTCATATTTCCGAATACGTATATTTTTTTATTAATCATTCTAAATTATTAGAAATGCGTATTTCATTTATTAAATTTTTACCGCTTTTATTCGCGGTAATTACCCAATTGGCGGCCTTTGGTCAGTCACAATTTTATTTCGTATCGGGTATAATCTCCGATTCAAACGCTAATCCATTAGCCGGTGCAACTATTAAACTAAAAGACACCTATACTGGATCTGTTACAAACTCTAAGGGTGAGTTTACCATTAAAAATGTACCCATAGGTACAAATACTTTTGAAGTAACCTTTATTGGATTCACCACTCAAATCAAAGAATTAAATGTTAAGCAAAACACCACCAACTTTAATTTCACATTAAAGGAAGGAACCGTAATTGCTAAAGATTTCGTTATTCTGGCTAGTAAGGTTACTGACAAAACCCCTATGGCCGTACAAAATATTGACAGCATGTATTTAGCCGAAAACAATATTGGTTTGGATTTACCAATTATTCTCGATCAAGCTACGTCTGTTGTATCTACTAGTGATGCCGGTAATGGTGTTGGTTATACTGGGATGCGTATTAGAGGTAGTGATGCCACCCGGGTGAATGTAACCATTAATGGAGTTCCTTTAAATGACCCGGAGTCTCAAGGTACTTATTTTGTAAACCTTCCAGACTTTGCCTCTTCGGTAGATGACATTCAAATTCAAAGAGGTATTGGAACATCTACTAACGGAGCCGGTGCATTTGGTGGATCCGTAAACATTAACACTACAGACTTAAATAAAGAAGCTTATGGTAAATATGCTTTTGGAATGGGTTCTTTTAACACCCTAAAAAACACTTTAGCATTTGGTACTGGGTTAACCAAAAATGGTTTTGCCTTTGATGGTAGGCTATCCATGATTGAAAGTGACGGTTATATTGACCGAGCTACATCTGACTTAAAATCTTACTATGCAAAGGCGGGTTATTATGGCAAGAAGTTTTCTGCTAAATTCATCACTTTTGGAGGCAACGAACGTACCTACCAAGCATGGAATGGAGTTCCGTTAGATTACTTAGATAACGAATCTAACAGAACTTTTAATATTTATGACTACAAAGATCAAGTAGATGATTACTCGCAAACCCATTATCAATTGCATTTAAACTACGACATTAATGCTAATTGGAAAGCTACTTTATCTGGTTTCTATGTGCTAGGTCAAGGTTTTTACGAAGAATATAAAGGTTCTGAATACAACAGCGAAAGCCCTCAAGAATTTGCTGACTATGGTTTAGAAGATGTAATTATTGGAGGTGATACCATTACCGAAACTAACCTTATTCGTAGAAGATGGTTAGACAACACTTTTGGTGGAGCTTTATTTAATGTACAGTATACCAAAAACAAACTAAACTTAGTTTTAGGAGGAGGATATAACGAGTACGATGGTAAACATTTTGGCGAAATCACTTGGGCAGAATATGCTTCAAATTCTCAAAAAGACGATCACTATTATGACAATACTGGTATCAAAACAGATTTCAATATTTTCGCAAAAGGAACATATGAAGTAGATGATCAATTAACTGTTTTTGCTGACCTTCAGTATAGAGCCATTACCTATAAGGTGTCTGGTGTTGATAATGACCAAAGGGTATTATCTGTTGATGAAAACCTACAATTCATTAATCCAAAATTTGGATTCAACTTTGATTTTAACAATGAATCAAGAACATACGCATCTGTAGCTATTGCCAGTCACGAACCAAGTAGAGGTGATTACATTGACGC
>JBMYWA010000102.1:0-6492 GCA_049606935.1 Salibacteraceae bacterium | reverse complement strand
TTATTAAACACAACGACTTCACCGAAATAGCAGGAATATTATTTGGGTTGGCTTCCATACATTCATCCATTTTTGATAATGCCTTGGAGTAATTACCCGACATGTAATCTATATATCCGTTATAAAACCACGTTTCTTGAGAAAGAGGGTTAATATCAATAGCTATTTTTAAATGTTTACGCGCCAGTTTTTCTTTACCTGCAATAATGTACAAAAACGACAAAAATTGCTGGCCCTCCACATAATTGGGTTGAATAATTATTGATTTTTTAGTGTACTCAAAAGCTTTTTTAAAATCGCATTCGGTAAAAATAGCATGGTTAGCCATCAAATAATAGGCACTGGGTAAATTGGCGTTTATTTTTAAGGCTTGATTAATGTACTGCTCGGTAAGTTTCCAAGCCTCTACAAAATCCATAAAACCCACCATTGCCAAAAAACTATAGGCATCGGCTAACCCAAGAAGAGATGAGGTATGGTGCGCATCTAATTGTAGTCCTTTTTTATAAAGTTCAATAGATTTATTTACATCATCTGGATTCCATTTGTTTTTATAAAAAGTAGCCTGTAAAGAATAGGAGTACGCATCAACACTTTCGGTTTGTGGTATGAATAAGTGTTCTTGAATTTCTAAATGTCCGAAATGTTCTCGGAGTTTATCCGCTATTAGTAAGCTTATTTCATCTTGAACTTCAAATATATTTTCAATAGATCTGTCCCAGCTATCACTCCAAAATTGACTATCTTCAATAGCATCAATAAGCTGGGCTGTTATTCTAACTTTTTTACCCGATAGCCTAACACTTCCCTCTAAAATAGTAGATACTTTTAGTTTCTCTGCAATTTGGGGTATGGGTAAATCCTCATTTTTAAAAGCGAAAGAAGAGGTTCGAGACGTAACTTTTAAACCTTTTATTTGGCCTAATGCATTAATTATTTCTTCGGTAATACCATCGCTAAAAAACTCATTATCCTTACTCGTACTTCTATTAACAAACGGAAGTACTGCAATGGTTTTACCTAAAATATTGGATTTCATCATAATTAATTAACCAAATTTTTAATACGGTTCACAAGATAGATTCTTAGTTTCTAAATATTTGATTTTTGTTAAAAATTATACCTTAAACCAGCCTTCCCTCCTAGCCAAGATTGGTATTGAGTATTGCCATCCACTTCTGTAAAGAACGGATCTTGAGCAATATTGGTGGTAAAAGCTCCGGTAGATTCATAACCTAATTGGGAAATGTGAAAGTTAATAGCTGGTCCGGCAAATAGTGTAAACTTCCAAATATTAAAATCAAGGGTTACATCAGCCCTATTTAAAAGGTTCAGTTCATAAGAGTATTCACTTGTTAATTCCGTTTCGTTAATTAATGTAGCGGAAAGGTCAATACTTACAGATAACCATTTCCAGGTGTTTATTCTTGTACCAATTCCAAAACCAAATCCAAAATACTCTGGCTCTGAAGGTCTAAATCCGGCCATCCAGGTAGTATAAAACGCATCAACTCCTGATTTAAAAGCCACATTAGCATACAGCACCTCATTGGCAAATACTTCCATAGGATGATATCCATTTTTCACATAATTAAAAAGGCCAATAGCTACTCCGTTTGTAGTATCAGAAATATTAACCAACCCAAGCTGCAAGCCATTATTTACTTTAGCATAGTTCACTAATGATATTTGTGCACCATTTAGCTTTGATTGGGCGCGATTGTGAATAGCCGCTATTTGTGCACCATTCACATTACCATAGGATACGTTTTGAATTCCGGCTAATTGCAACCCTAAAACATTTCCTGAGGTATTATTGGCTATTCCGGCCACTTGCATTCCTATAATGGTATTCTTGCTCCAATTTATTATTCCGGAAGCTTGTAGCCCTTTAATTGAACCTACGGTGTGATTATGAATTCCGCTTATTTGAATACCTTCTACCTTACCGTTTACAATATTGCTAATTCCACCTACTTGTAATCCTAAAACATCGTGATGTAAATAATTCGCAATTCCGCCTACCTGAATTCCAGTCACATTTTGCTCGTTTCGGTTAAAAATACCAGCCACCTGCAATCCTTTTGTGGTACCCATAGTTTGATTGGTTAAACCCGACACTTGAAAACCCACCATATTCTTGGTAAGGATATTAAATAAACCCCCAATCTCTATTCCTTCTACACCACCATTATAGCCACCCAAAACATTAAATGAAAATCTATTGGTTACAATACCGCTAGCCTTCATATTAGTACCTATTGTAGGAACTGCCGATACTTGCCAAAGCACTACATCATCAATAGTCATTAAGTTTTCTGTAGCTAATTGCCCATCTTTCGGCACCATTTTTTCTACAAAAGCACTATCGTTAATTAGCGCCTTTTTAGCCGGTTTTGTTTTTACCGATATGGCCGAAATTTGAGGGTTTAACTCCAGTTTTATGGCGTTTGTTTCTCTTATGTTAATAGCCACAATTGTATCAGAAAAATTAAGCTTGGCTACATTGAAATTTTTTGCATCTCCATTTTCAAGCGTCATTTTGAACTCTCCGAAACTATTCGTTAATACGGTTTGACGGGTGGCAATATCATATACACTTACATTCTCTAAGGGTTGCTTTGTGGTTGAATTAACTACTTTTCCGGTAAAGGTAATTACATCAGGATTTGCTTTTTCGCTAGCTTTTAAATCCTTGTTACCTTGGGTTAAAACAATATAATTCCCTACTATTTTTACTTTCACTTTTTTGCCAAACAAATCATTTATTACCCTTTTTACTGGTTTGGCATCCTTATATGAGATTGCACTATCGGCATTAATAAGTTTAGTATTGTATGAGAACTTTAGATCTAGCTGACTCTCAATTTGCGAAAACAATACTCTAATAGGTTGGTTTTTTACCGAAACTGAAACATGGTAATCTTTTTTCTTTTCTGCATAGGAAGAAAGGGAAATACAGAAGAGTAGAAAAATTATACTAATTCTCTTCACAACTCAATCCAATTAATTGATACGACTGACCATTCTTGTTTAACTCTAACTCAAAAGTAGAGGCTATTACTTCCATAATTTGATCAATAGTTGCATTTTGAAAATTTGCTGTTAATAAGCATAATTTTGACTGTTCTTCAGAAAAGGAAATATCCACTTCGTAAACCGTTTCTAGTATTTCAGCCACTTTACGTAATTCAATTCCATCAAATATTAACTGCTGATCCATCCAATACATGTCTAAACTAGAACTTTCATTTTGGCTAACTGGTTCTAATTTACGCGTGGATTTATTATAAACTACTTTATCTCCGGCTTTAAGAGTAACTGATAAATATGAGCTATCATTGGTATTAGATGCATATTCAAATAGCACCACACCTGATTTAACAAATACACTTACCAGTTCATCTTCTGGTTCTGATTTGATATTAAAGGAGGTACCTAAAACTTTCACAAAACTCTGATCTAATTCAATAATAAATGGTTTGTTGGTGTCGCGTTCGATGTCAAAAAACGCTTCGCCTTCTAGTTTTACTTGACGTGTATCTGTGTTGAAGTTATCTGTATAACTGATTTTAGAATTTTTATTCAGCGTAATTTCCGAGCCATCTTCTAACGTTTTGTTTACAATTTCTGTTTCTGAGAATAGAACTGTTGGCTCTGTAGTTGAACTTAAATTGAGCAACAAGTTGATAGCTCCAAATAAAATAATTACCGCTGCGGCTGCTCTAAACCAGCTTTTCATATAAAAGGGAGTAACTTGTATTTTAGGTGCTACTTTATTCCAAGCTACATCCGCGTTAAATTGTGGTGTTTGTTTTGAAATGTTAGGGTTCCAAATACGTGAAATTTCCTCAAAGTATTTCAAGTTATCCTCAGACATAGCAATCCACTCTGATACCTCATTTATCTTTTGAGGATCAAGTTCCCCCAGCAAATAAGCAATCAGTAATTCGTCTATATTTTGATTATCAGATGTCATGATGCTAATAACAATACAATTGAGTTGACGTTTTCCCCTAGTCCTTCTATTAAATAAATAATAAAGGCCAGGTGTAAATAGTCCTTGAATTCTACTCGTAAATCTTTCATGGCACTGCCCATATGGTTTTCAACCGTTTTTATGGATATATTTAAATGTGCTGCAATTTCTCGATATTTCAAACCTTCAAAACGACTCATTTCAAATATTTTTCGTCTTTGAGGAGGCATTTTCTCAATGGCAATTTGAATTTTATCTTGAAGATTCTCCTGGTCTGTTTCTTCTTCGGTTTGTTGGTTTAATATTTCTCTTTCGTTATGTGATTTGTATTCTTCTCGAATAGAAATGTGCTTGATTTGATTCAAACAGGCGTTTCTTATCATGGTGAATAAATAAGGTTTTGGGTTATTTCCAATCACCATAGTTTTACGACTTTCCCAAAATTTAACAAATGTGTTCTGCACTATTTCTTCGGCATCATCTGAGTCGTTTGTGAAGCCATAGGCAAACCGACAAAAGATGCTATAATGATCTTTGAAAAAAGATTCAAAAACTCTTTCATCCGAAAAAATATGTTGTGTATCGTAAGTCAAACTAAAAGAAGTTTCCAAGCGAATTTAAACCAAAAAACCTACTAATTGTTTAGGGTGAATTTTTCAATATCGGAGATTTGACCAAAAACAATCAATGTATCTCCATTTTGAATAATTGTAGCAGGAGACGGAACTCCCAAAACCCTTTTTTCAAAGGTAGTTTCTCCGTCCTCGGTTAATCCCAATCTGTATTCGCGCTTTATAGTAACTACAGTTAAATTGAATCGTTCGCGTAAGCCAATTTCTGCTAGAGTTCTACCTAAAGTTCGCGCAGGAGCCTTTACCTCATCAATCTCGTAATCATCTCTTAGTTGAAGAGATGATAAAATATTAGGATTCAATAGCCTTTCAGCAACTGCAATTCCCACTTCATTTTCGGGAGATAGGATTTCTTTAAATCCAATTTGTTCTAGTATGGTTTGTTGCTGAGGGCCATTGGCGCGAACAATGATTCTATTAATGCCCATTTCCTTTAAGTGAACAGCAGTAAGTAATAATGCTTCAAAATCTTTTCCAATAGCCACAACAACGGCTTCTAAATCCGTAAGGTTTTGGGCTTCTAAAACTCGTTTATTGGTTGAGTCAATTTCCAAGGTGTGTCTAACCACCCCTTTCATTCGTTCAATTTTTTTGGCATCGTTATCAATAGCAATAACCTCTGAACCTCTTTCTGTTAGAGTTCGAGCGATGGCGGTACCGAAAACACCTAATCCTATTACCGCGTATTTATTATTACCCATATAGTTGTAAAATTTGAGTACCAATATTACAAGATTCTTGTTCTTTCTAGCGGTATGGGTAATAAATTGTTATTAGCAATGTAAAGTGAACTAATTGAACCTGAATCTGTCATAAAAAATGAAAGCAATTTTGAATGATTCATTTCTATTTGACCTTACATTTGTGACTCACTTTTTTACATGGATAATAAACTTGTTTTTGTTACTGGAGGTACGGGGCTAATAGGCTCTCATTTACTATTAAACTTAGTAAAGGACGGAGTAAATGTACGTGCGTTAAAACGTAAAAGTTCAAAATTAGATGCTGTAAAAGAGGTTTTTAAGTATTATAATTCTGCCGATTTATTTGAAAAAATTGAATGGGTTTATGGAGATATTACCGACATCATATCTTTAGAGGAGGCCTTAGAAAATGTGGATAAGGTGTACCATGCAGCTGCTTTGGTTTCATTTAACCCCAGTGACAAAGAGCAGCTTTACAAAATGAACATTCAAGGTACTGCAAACGTAGTAAATGCGTGTATCGAAAAAAATGTAAAGAAGCTTTGCTATGTTAGTTCTACAGCGGCTATTGGCAAATCAAAAAATGGAGAAATAGCTACCGAAAATAACAAATGGGATGAGGAAGAAATTACCTCGAATTATTCGGTAAGTAAGCATTATGCCGAAAATGAAGTTTGGCGAGGAATTGCAGAAGGTTTACCTGCCGTAATGGTTAATCCATGTGTAATTATTGGCCCCGGTGACATGTCTCGTTCTAGCGGAACTCTTTTTGGAACCATAAAGAAAGGTTTAAAATTTTATACCTCTGGTGCTAATGCATTTGTGGATGTTAGAGATGTGGCAGATGCTATGGTATTATTAATGAATGGGCCTATTGAATCTGAACGGTTTTTATTGATTGGAGAAAACTTAAGCTACAAATCGTTATTCGAGAAAATAGCACAATCACTGGGTGTAAAGCCACCTTCTATTTTAGCTAAAGGTTTTATGGTTGATTTAGCGTGGCGAATTGAAAAAGTAAAATGCTGGATTACCAGAACCGCTCCTGTTGTTACTTCAGAATCGGCAAAATCAGCAATTAGCATCAACAGGTTTAGCAATCAAAAAATGATTGAAGCTACTGGGTTTAAATTCCGATCTATTGATGAAGCCACTCAAAATGCGGGTAATTATTTCC
>JBMYWA010000101.1:0-6548 GCA_049606935.1 Salibacteraceae bacterium | reverse complement strand
ACCAATACCGCCCTCTACTATTTGATGACTTAGACAGTGGATATTTTCATTAAACATCTCCACATGGAAATGATTCGTTACTGTATTGCTGATTAATGTAGGTTCAAATTTATACCCACCTGCATCTGCCCTATGGTAATAATCCATACGGTTAGTGGCATTGTTATAAATATGCCCCTCGGCTTGGTTTAACGCCCCTGTAAACATATTGTCTGCCGGTTTACCTGTTGCACCTTGGGCACCCGCAATACCCCAATAAGTATCACCCCAAGAAGGATCAGTGTAAATACTAAAATCTTTCGATTTAGAATTATTCATCCGGTTACACTTGTAAGTTAAACCATTTTGAGGCGTTTTTATATTATAATTAATTCTGGTCGCCACATTACTCACATTTACATCGTTAAAAGTGTTTTTATAAATGGAGTTAGCACCGCTACCGGTATTTTGCGCAACAATCCCTACATCATCTCCATTAAAATGATTAATTATATTGGGGTTAGGATTGCTCAGCCCAATCAACCTGTTGGAGATTGTATTTTCTTCTACAATATAACCATTAGCGGTTTCTAAAAATATAGCTACTGGGCTAGTGTATAGAAATAAATCAGAGATTTCAAATGCATTGCCCGTGATCCTAGCATCCTGAATACCATTGGCTACCACTCCAAACTTACAATTGTTAAACTCGGCATCTCTTACTACAAAATTGTAATCGTACCCAGCCTTTAAGGCAGTAACTCCCGATTTTAAATCCTTAAATGTAGAAGGATCTTGATTACCCAGGCTTCCAACAGTAAATTTGGCATTGTACATATACAGGCCAATTATGGATAACGGTTTGTCGGAGTTGTTCACAAAGTCGCAACCCAAGAACTTAACCCCACGTACACCCCATGCAGAAACCATGGCATCTAAAGGTTGCTTAAGGTCAAACTGAAAGTTCTGATCCACTTCAAAAATACAATTTTTGAAGCTGCTAAAGTTGTCCATTACCGAACCAGAGGTTGAATAATTCTCGAATGAAGCCATTGAAACAGCCTTTCTATTATTCAAAAAATGCGTATTAACAGCTGTAACAAAGCCACCACCAAGCACGTAAGTCCCCGGTTTATCGACCGAAATAGCAGTCACCGCATTTTCTAGGGTCGAGTTTGTAACATGTAACCTTCCTACCTGACGATTTGGGAAGTTACCTAATTGATTAGAGGCACCTGGATTTGACCAGACTTCAATTCCTTGCCAGAAACCATTACAATTAGTGGTGATTGTTGAATTTTCAATAATTAACTCGGCTCCAGCCTCAACTATTATTTTGGCATCCGACATCATACTAATATTAGCATTGCTAATGGTTAATTTGTGTCCGGTAGGTACTCGCACAGATCCTTCTACTACTTTATCTGTATTCCACATTGCCGTTTGATATGGGCTTACATCTGCAATTGCAGCATAATCAGGAGGAAGTAAATCAGCGCTCCATAATCCACGACCATGGGTTGCTGCATATATTTTACGATTACAATAATTAATGTCAATATCTGAAATTGAAATTCCTGGCATTCCATTGGTAAAGCACTCCCACCCATCAGTCATAGTTGCGTCACGGTAAAATACTCCTACGTCTGTTGCAACATACAAACGCTGATTGGAACCTTCCTCAAAAATTAATTCTTCAACAAGAAATGTAGGTAGTCCTTCTGAGTAATCGGTCCAAGTAGGATTATTAGATAATGCATTTTCAGTCTTAACTACTCTATTTTTAAAGTTACCAGGATTACTTAGGTCTTCTTCTCCCATTCCGTCTAAAGTTACCCAAACATTATTTGGCTCATTTGGGTCAACAACAATACTCCTAAAACCAGTTAATAAATGACTACTATAACTATCATTAGGTGTAATACCCTCCCAAATAGTTCCACCGTCTTCAGTTTTGAAGATTTTGTCTCCGAATGCGGCAAAAATAATGTTATCGTTATTTTCATATACCGAAATATCTACTAAGACATTGAGAATATTAACATTATGGGAATAAAAATCGGATATTATTGTCCAACTAGTGGCTCCGGCTTCCATTTTGCTCAAATCATAGCGACCACGATATACGTCACCATTTTTCATTATTTGAGCTGGCCGCTTTCCATATTTCCAATAATCTCTATAATCATATGTAACAAGAGGATTATTTGAATGATCAATATCGGGAACACCTGAATAGGAAATGCCTAAATTAGTTGACTTTTGCATTGTGGGGAAGTTTATTTGCATATTAAAGCTCCCATCTGTCCCGATATATCCATCATAACCATCACCATTAACCTCATTTCGCCAAATTCCGTCAATAAGCGTAAACTTACTATTGTCTTGGGCGCCAGCGGCAACATATTCTTCACCATACTTTACAGATGTTACTCCATAAAACTCTGCTATATTTAAAGTCGTGCCATTTTTATTTTCCCAATTCATTTTATTTTGAGAATATGAAGAAGAAACCAATAAACCACCATCTGTACCTGTGATAACCACGTCTGACATACCATTAATTGAAGAGGAAACCAACTCAAGATCTCTAATATCTCCATGGGTAGAAACCCCATTAAATAAATCATCTGCACCCGGATCGTAATTTGTTTGTCTAGAATATGTTTGCCCTCCATTAGTAGATAAGGCTACGTACCGATTAAAACCTGATGGAATATCCATTAAATAGATTACATCTGGATCGGTTGGAGATACAATGATTTTTTCAGCAAAATGTGGTTGAGAGTATAAATAGTTCCAGGAATTAGTACTCTCTACATACTTGGAAAGGTCAATAAAAACATGCCCTGTAGAGGTTTTTATTTTTGAGAGAACATAAAACCCATCATTTCCTTGTGAGATTTTATATTTTCCTTCAAGGATTGAACCTGCCGTTTGGTGATGGGCTAAAATATTGCTACCCAAATCGCCATCAAGCTGAACCCAATTATTATTGGTTGTGCTTTTCCAAATTTCTTTACCTGCAACGTAACTGATATTAGCGTTAGTTTTATGAAGTTCAATACTTTCTAGTTTTATTTCCGTATTGTTTACTGTGTTTTGGAAATTGGTGCTTTGCCAAGATTGGCCCCCATTTATTGACTTTTCTACATGATCAGGGTACATAGCCCAAATAATATTTGTTGAATTCTGATTAATCCTTAATTGTTGTACATAATTTAAGTCATTTTGATTTATTTGTAAATACTGTAATGTTGTTTGATTCCATGAAATCCCACCAGAATTGCTGACTAAAACCCCAATACCATAACCATTACTCACACGGCCAGTCGCAACATATATATTGTTGGGGTTAGCGGGATCGATTACAATATCTGTTACCCCAATATTGTCAAACCCAAATCCATCAGTTATATTTTTCCATATTGGTTCTGCATCCTGCAGATTACTTGTTTTCCAAACTCCACTGCTAGGAGTTCCTATATACATAACGTTTAGATTTGATGGATGCATAGCCACGGCATTTACCCTACCAACAACGCTTTTAGGTATAAAGGTTCCGGTTACATTAATTCTTTTTGGACCCAAAAATTCCCAAGGGGGAGTATTTTGGTTATTACAGGAATATAAGTCATGGTAATCAAAAATAGCTTGTTTATATCCTATTGGGTTTGCCGTACTACTTCCATTTACATAAGCTCTTGGTTCCCAGAAATTAAACCATCTTTGGTATTTGTTTAATTCACCACCTTCATCTGAGCTTAGCGTACTTGAGGAGTTTATTACATTTTCTGCTTGTGATTTAATAACATCATAATCAACTCCTTGTTGTAACATATTTTTATAATCGGGTAATTCTTGACTCTTTCCCACTCCGGCAAAGGCGGAAAGCAGTATTGTCATTAATAAATACTTAAGGTTTTTCATAATAATTAATTATTAAAGTTAAATGTGGCATTATTACCGAGGGTAAAGGTTATTTAAAAAAGCAGGAGTTTTTTGTGGCAAAACGACACAAGACTAAAAAAATATTTGAAATTCAAAAAAGTCATGAAATCGTCTGTGTATGTTGTTATCACTAGGTATTAGACTATATTGTTGGTTTTTTTGGCCTCGTAATGTACTAAAAAAAGCAAATATTATTTGTGGCAAAACAACACATGTGAATAACTAATTATTGGCTATGTTTCTAATGAATGGACTACCGCTTTTAAATTTCTCACAATTAATTATAACCCAACCGCTTGCAATAGAAAGAGCTACTAGAGCTTCATTGGTACGGGTAAATGTTTTGGATCTTAATCTGGAAATGACATTACGTACATTAGAAGTTTTGGTCTCAATAAACATGGCAATTTCGCTAGTAGAGTAATTATGACACACTAAATCTAAAATCTGCTTTTCGCGTTTGGTGAGTTTAGGTTGTGGTAATATCTGTAAAGGTTTGGGATGGGATGTCCAATATTGTTCTGGTATTTGATGATTGGCAAAATACCCATGACGGTATAGCTGTTTAATTATATTTAGGATGAGTGGTGGGTCAATGTCTAATTCATTAATGTAGCCGCTAATATTACTTAGCTGAACAATTCCTACCTGCGCAGGAGATAGTGGAGGGCCAATAATAATGATGTCAATTTTACTGAATTTCTGTAAAAAAGGCGCATAAAATGCTTTTTTATAGGATTCTACAGGTTTTACAAACAGTATGTGGTTTGATTCAAATTGTTGTTGTAAGTATTCAATATATTCAGTTTCATTTGAACCGTTATATCCAAGGGTATAATTTGCTGTATTAATGCTGAAAACTAGTTTATTTACCAACCAAGTTTCTTCGGTTAAAACAGAAATAATGGTTCGAGCCATAAGAGTATATTTAGAGATGTAGTAAACGTTAATTTTGTAAAATACCAAATATCAGTCATTTAAGGGGGGGGGCTTTCGCTATTTGGTCAATTGCATTTGTTATTTGGTCAAGCTTGTCATAAAACAGGTTGGCGTATTTTTTTAACCAATGACCATTGCATCATTAATGCAAAACACATTGAAGGCTATTGATATGAAGTAAGTCTAAAAACATTTATTTGGAAAGCTCAGATGAAAGTCTGAGCTTTTTTTATGTTAAAAAAGTAGCCATCTACTAATAAGAATATAGTACTTTCGCGCGCCCAAATAGATGTGTAATTTTGTTTGGAATCTGGAAATCAATACATATGAAAAGAGTAAACGAATACAGAAAATTATTTGGTGCAGATGAATCAACTACCTTAAAAGAGTTGAAAACTACTTACCGAAATTTGGTAAAAGAATGGCACCCAGATAAATTTCAGGCGGATGATGAAAAAGCTGCGGAAGCAGAAATCATGGGTCGTAAAATTATTGACGCTAACCATTTTTTAGTGAGTATTGCTAAAGAAACTATTGAAAAGGGTAAAGCAGAATACGAGGCTGCCATGGCATCAGGTATTGATGATTTCAAGCACAAAAGTTTACTATTAGAAGTTACTTTTATGGATGGAAACACTTACGAGTATTTTGGTGTGAACAAGAACTTGTTCTCTAAATTTTTAAATGCTGACAAGCAATTTAGATTTGGTAAAAGAAACATTTTCAATTCTCATTTGTATAGAAAATCAAAAAGAGGAACTTTAGAATAATATTTAACTGTACTAACGTACTTTTAGGCGTTGTTACCATATTGGTTTCAACGCTTTTTTTTGTATTAAAAATGAGAACAAAATTCGTATTAATTCTTTTAGTTTTTCTTTCCATTCAAGGGTGCAGCCAAAAAATTGAGAAGCTATGTTTATTGGATAAGGAAATTGAAGAAACCTCTGGTTTATTAAAATTAGGAGAAAAGCTAATTACTCATAACGACTCCGGTGGAGAACCTATTTTATATGAATTTGATAGTAGTACTGGAAAAGTAACCCGAAAAGTAGTAGTAACTCATGCCAAGAACGTGGATTGGGAAGATATTACAGCAGATGATGAATTTATTTACATAGCGGATATAGGAAATAATAAAGGGAAAAGAGATAACCTGAAAATATATAGAATTCCAATTTCAGAGTATTTAACGCAGGATTCGGTAAGAGCGGAAAAAATAAAAATTTCGTATGCAGATCAAAAGAATTTTAACCCGGGAAAATTCATGACTAATTATGATGCAGAATCGTTAGTTTCCATAGGTGATTCTTTATACATATTCTCTAAGAATTGGGGAAATCATCAATCAAGAATTTATGCATTACCCAAGAAAACTGGAACTTATGAATTACTTCCAAAAGCTACTTTTAAAGCCAAATGTTTGGTTACAGGAGCTGATTATAATGCACAAAACAATGAAATTGTATTGGTGGGTTATTTGTATAACAAACAGTTTATTATGCGATTAAATGAGTTCGGCTTGAACAACATTTCAAACGGAACCTTTGTTTCGCAAGAGTTTAAGGTTCCAGAAAACGGAAGCAAGCAAATTGAAGGAATTGTGCATGATACCCAATTCAACTATTTCATTTCTGCCGAAGCTTATCAGGGAAATACGCAAGTTTTGTATAGAATGG
>JBMYWA010000100.1:0-6669 GCA_049606935.1 Salibacteraceae bacterium | reverse complement strand
ATGATTGGTGAAGAAGGGTTTGGGTTCAAATTTGCCATGATGATATTAGAGGGTGGTAGAATTGGAATTGCATCTCAAGCATTAGGAATAGCTTCTGGAGCAATGGAAGCTTCTATTGAATATGCCAAAACTAGAACTGCATTTGGAAAACCTATATCAGGTCATCAAGCTATTTCTTTCAAACTTGCTGATATGGCAACTTCGGTAGAAGCTGCTAGATTACTTTGTTTACAAGCTGCTTACCTAAAAGACCAACACCAACCAATTACTAAAGCAGGAGCCATGGCAAAAGAGTTTGCTTCAAGAGTAGCCATGGAAGTTACTGTAGAGGCTGTTCAAGTACATGGTGGGTATGGTTTTGTGAAAGAGTACCACGTAGAACGGATGATGCGAGATGCAAAAATCACACAGATATATGAAGGAACTTCAGAGATCCAAAAGATTGTAATTGGAAGATCTATTTTAAAATAGGTTTTACAAAAAATCCTTAAAGGTTTCCATTCGCATTCCACGAGAACCTTTTAATAGAATTATCGCTCCTTCGGGAGCGATTTTTTTTATATAAACTTCCGCTTCCTCTTTTTCAGCGAAGACGTTAATTCCATTCACATTTTTCACTTTTGCATAATTTTCTCCCACTAAAACAACCTGTGAAAAATTCCATTTTTTAGTTAAGTCAGCAATGTATTGATGTTCTTCTTCAGCATACGACCCCAATTCAAACATATCACCCAAAAATAAAAATTTACTCTTGTTTGTTTTCATTTCTCCAAAACTAATTACCGCCTCTTCTACCGAAGATGGGTTAGCGTTATACGCATCTAAAATAATTTCGTTTCTTTCGGTGAGTACCACTTGGGATCTATTATTATCCGGCAGATAACTTCGTAGGGCATCGATAATTAAGGATTCTGGAACGTCAAAGTACTCCCCAATACAAAAGGCCAATTTAAAGTTGTTGAAGTTAAATGCGCCAAATAAATTCGTTCCGACCTCCTTACCATTAATTGTTTTAAATCTAACCACCGGATCAGCCGCCAAAAATTTCAAATATGAATAAGAATCATATAAACCATAGGTAATTTTATTTATTCTGGAATCTACCATTTCCTTTACCAAGGCGTCTGATTCATCTACAAAAGCTACACCATTAGTTTTCTGGAGATAATCAAAAACCTCCTTTTTAGCCAAAACATTATTTTCAAAAGAACCAAACCCTTCTAGGTGATCTTTACCCACATTGGTAACAAAACCATGAGTGGGTCTAGCAATTTCACACAGAAACTCAACTTCTTTAGGATGATTATCCCCCATTTCAATTAATGCAATCTCATCATTTTTAGAAATATCTAGTAGGGTTAATGGAACACCTATATGATTGTTAAAATTTCCTTTGGTATAAGCCACTTTAAACTTTTTTCCTAAAACCGCATTCAACAACTCCTTAGTAGTGGTTTTGCCATTAGACCCAGTAATCGCGATAAATGGAATATCAAATTTTGTTCTGTGAAAAGCAGCCAAATCTTGTAAAGCCTTAAGAACGTCATCCACAAGAATTGTTCTATTATCTAAATAGAATTCTTTTTCATCAATAATCGAATATCTTGCCCCAGAATCTAGGGCTTGTTTTGCAAATCTATTCCCATTGAAGTTTTCGCCCTTTAAGGCAAAAAACATACAACCTGAGGAGATGGACCTAGTATCTGTAGAGATTTTATTTGACTCCAGAAATTTCGAGTAAAATGCTTCAATGTTCATTGTGTTTTTTTATTCAAATTTAAACCACAAAAAAAGCCCCGCAAATGCGAGGCTTTCAAATTATAAATTTATTATTTATCTAGAACCTAAACCTGTTGGAGAGCCCATTCTGTCCATAGCACATCTAAAACCAATATTGTCATTTGAAAGATTTTCATCTAAATATCTTCTAGTTCCTGGATGTAACCAATATGCTCTATCTTTCCATGAGCCACCCTTATAAACTCTCGAGTGATCAGTAATTAACGAGGTTACACCATATTCGTACATGCCGTTTGTTATTGAGTTTTCAGTTTCAGACTCTCCTAACCAAACTTGATCACTCAATTGAGTTTCAAAATCACCATCTAAGTAATTAATATTGTCAGCTTGACGATAGTTTCTTCTATCCTTGGCATCTTCAATTTCAATATCTTGACGAATCATTCTACCTAAAGAATCCTTCTCAGCAATATAACCATCTTCATCACGGGAAATTTTCTGATATTTATTACCCCTGAATGACCTAAAGTCCGTTTCATCTTCCGCGGTATTTGCACGATAAACATCCATTACCCACTCATTCACATTACCAGCCATATTATACAGACCATAATCATTTGGCCAATATTGGTATACCGGAGCTGTAATATCTGCATTATCATTCAAAGCACCAGCAAGACCCATATTATCACCTCTACCTCTTTTGTAATTGGCTAACATAGCTCCCATATAGGCCTCTTCTGGGTTTCTCATTGCATGCCCATTCCAAGGCCACTGTCTTTTTTCAATTACGTTTTCACCGTATGAATTACCTATCAATCCGTACGCAGCATACTCCCATTCGGCTTCCGTAGGTAGGCGATACTTAGGTAATAAAATACCATCTTCCATTTTTACATTTCTGTAACCTGGGCTATTTGGGCCTTCCCAATCTACACCATCTGTATTACGATCTCCTTCATACTGACCGTATAAATACGCATCCGTATTAAAGTTGTCGTCAGATACTTGATTAGGGTTATGATTATAGAATCCTTCTCTAATCATAATTTGCTCATTCACACGATCTGTTCTCCAAGCGCAAAAATCAGTTGCTTGTTTCCAGCTTACACCTACAACAGGATAATCTCTTGTGGCTGGGTGACGTAAATAATAATCAACGTAAGGTTCGTTATAAGCTAATTTATCTCTCCAAACCAAGGTGTCTGGCAAAGCATTCGCATATACTTCTGGATAATCATCCGCATAAATTCGCTTTACCCAGTATAGGTATTCCAACCAATCTAAATTCTTAACTTCTGTTTCATCAATATAAAAAGATGACACTGAAACACGTCTAGGAGTGTTTTCCCAGTTATGCATTACATCATCAGTAACCCTTCCCATAGTAAAGGTACCACCTTCTACAAGAACTAAATTTGGTCCAGTTTCCTGCTCAACAAATGGAGCTTTTTGAAAATCACCATTGTCCTTATTGTCGTAATCCCATCCAGTAACTGAAGATTGCTCATAGTTACACGAACTAACTACCATAGAAACAGTGGCTAATGCTAAAATCGTCTTTTTCATCATGCTTATTTTGTTACGCTATAACGCAGCGGTAAAAATAATATTTTATCATACACTACCAACTTGGACATTGAAGTGCTCTAATTTTGGTCTTTTTCTTATGACATTTTAGTTTAAAACCTAAAGAAAGCTCATGAGCTCCACCAGTGGTTCCTCCTAATTTAGAAACAGTAATGTCATAACTATAACCAAATTTAAAATTATCATTCTGCAAACCAATTAATGCAATTATGGCATCTCCATTTCTTGAAGCATGTCGGTACCAAAAGCCAAGAGTAAACACACTCATTCGTCCATAAAGACCCAAATTCAATTGTCTAGATTCTCCTTGTTTCATATAAATAAAACTAGGTGAAACAGATCCCTCTTCAGGATGTCTTTTATCCACTGCAAATGTTGCTCCTGCCTGCACAGTGATTCTTCTAAAAAGAACTGCATCGTCATTTCCGAAGAAACTTTCTGATGGCTGAGTTAAATGATGAACCGCAGCACCAATATACCAATCAGAACTATAAAGTAAAGAACCTACAGAAAAATCTGGGGCATTCACGCTTTCACTTCCAAATGGTTCGTTCGTTTCATAAATAAACCCGTATCTAGGATCAATCATATCTCCAAAGGTAAGCGCATCCCATTCCAAAGATTTTTGCCAGTAGGCTACCTCACCCCCAAATTTCAATGATAAATCTCTATTTATTTGAATGGTATAAGCATAGGAAACAGCCGCATTAAATGTTTTAATTGTTCCATTTGCCGCATTATCTTGAAAAACCTGAACTCCTAAACCGCCTTTTAAAAAATCTACGTATTGATCTCCAGAAACGCTATAGGTTGTAAAACCTCCTGGGAGTTTAGGCCATTGATTTCTATAATTCAATACAATTCTTGGACATATTTCAGAACCAGCAAATGCTGGATTGGTATACATGGGGTTAGCATAAAACTGAGAAAACTGAGGATCTTGAGCTATTGCACTAGAGCCCAATCCTAGAAGCAGCAGTATAGCTGCACAATATTTACGCAGACCTATCAAATATTTAGGTGATGTGTTATTCATTTTTCGTTGCACGTGGCAATTATAGCGAATTATTTTTACTTGTGAAACAAAGATTTATCATCATAAACAACTTTGGCAATAATTAAACTTTACTTTCGTTTCAAGCCATACAATATGAAACGTACTTTGTCTGTTATAGGCCTAAATAAACGATTAATGAAGAATTTATTGCTATTTGCAATTTTATTTGCAATATTTCCAAATGTATACTCGCAAAACGAAGAAATTGGCATTTTTAATGATGAGCCAATTATAATTCAATGGACTTCACCAATTCAAGTACAAGAGTTTAACTTACCCAAAACTAATTTGTTACATTTCAAAAATTGTGGATACGATCATGGAGTTTCATCGTTACCCATTTTTGAAAAAACCGTATATTTAAGCAGCAACAATAATTCGGCAAAGGTTTCTATAACAATTCTTGAATCTGAAGAATTAGAGAGCTCAAGTCTTTCATTCATAGACTCTAAAAATTTAGATGAATCCATTCAAGTAAACACCACGGTTTCTTGGTATAGAAAAAAACCAATTGCCACTTTCGCCTTTAATCCAATTTTCCGAAATGCTAATACTGGTAAAATTGAAAAAATAATATCATTCACATACAATTTGTCTCAAACCAATGATCGGTCCCTTTCAGCCACCGCTAACACCTACAAAGTAAACTCTGTGTTACGCTATGGTACATGGGTAAAAGTTGGAACTACTCAAGATGGAATTTACGCAATTTCTTACAACGATTTAAATTCAATGGGTATTTCTGTTACTGGATTAAATTCAAACTCTATACGACTATTTGGAAATGGGGGCGGGTATTTGCCATTTGATAACTCCGCACCAAGAATTGATGACCTAGAAGAAAATTCTATTGAAATAGTTGATGGTGGAGATGGAACTTTTGATAATGGCGATTACTTACTTTTTTATGGTCAGAGTCCGCATAGATGGAAACCTTCTGGAACAAGGTTTAATCATTACACCCATTTCTTTTCTGACACTACCTATTACTTTATCACTACCGACTACAATATTGGCTCTCCAAAAAGAATCACAACTCTTGGTAACCCATCTAACCCAGCTGATGTTACGGTAAGCACATTTAATGATTTTCAATATCACGAAAATGATTTAGAAAATTTCGTTAAATCAGGAAGAAACTGGTATGGAGAATCCTTTAGCTTTATTAAGAATCAATCATTTTCATTTTCATTTCCTAACGCGGTTAGAAATACTGCAAACATTAAATCAAGAATGGCTTATAGGGTTATTGGCAGATCCAGTACCTTTACAATGAGCACAAATGGAAACACCATTCAAACATTAAGCTCTACCGGAGTTAGTGGTGGATATTATGACACCTATGCAAAAGTAAAAGCCGGGATTGACAATTTCACCCTACCATCAGACAATTTTAAGCTTGACGTAAACTTCAGCAACCCTAGCTCTTCAGACAATGGATGGATAGATTATTTTGAAATTAATTGTGATAGACAACTAATTATGACAGGTAATCAGATGTCATTTAGAAATTTAAACTCTCAAACTGCGGGGGTAATCCAGTATAATATATCTGGATCTGGTTTTAGAATCTGGAACGTAACCAACCCTACAAACGTTTACAACAAATCTCTCATTAATGGTTCAATTAAAGATTTAGGAGGACAATTAAATGAGTATATTGCTTTTAATAGCAGCAACTACCTTAGCCCTAAAAAATTTGGAAAAGTGGCCAATCAAGATTTACATTCTATTCCTTATGCAGATTATGTAATAATCTGCCATCCTAGCTATATTTCTCAGGCAAATCAATTAGCAAATTATCATAGAACGTACAATGGTTTAACTACAGAAGTTGTCACTACCCAACAAATTTACAACGAATTTTCTAGTGGTTCTCAAGATATCACAGCAATCAAAACGTTTAATAAAATGCTTTACGACCGAGCAGGAAATGATCCCGATAAAATGTTGAAATACGTTTTACTTCTTGGAGATGCGTCTTATGACTATAAGTATAGAATGCCAAACAATACCAATCAAGTTCCCTCATATCAATCTAGTAACTCAATACACCCTTTAGAATCTTATGTTACTGATGATTACTTTGGTTTTTTAGATGATAATGAAAGTGATGCCCTTAACTCCACCATAGATATTGGTATTGGTAGAATTATGGCAAACAACACCACCCAGGCTCAAGCAATTGTTGACAAAACAATAAACTACATGTCTAACCCCGATGGATTAAGACCTTGGAGAAACAACCTTTCTTTTGTAGGAGACGATGAAGATGGAAATGT
>JBMYWA010000099.1:0-6690 GCA_049606935.1 Salibacteraceae bacterium | reverse complement strand
CCACTTTTGGCATCATGAAAACCACCGGGCAAAAAATCTTGGAATTTTATAAAAGCGTTGAGCTAAATTCGGTTAAAGAAAAGGGGGTAGGGGTCATGAACCCTTTTTTGAGCGATGAAGTTTTAGCAATAAACGAAGTTTTTTACAACAAGTTCTTTAATGATTCTGGCAAACGAATTTTTATGATTGCCATTAACCCAGGACGATTCGGAGCGGGTGTAACAGGTATTCCCTTTACTGATCCCGTTGAATTGGAAAATGAAATAGGTATTCCTAATTCCTTTCAAAAACGAAAGGAATTGTCGGCTGTTTTTATTCATGACATGATTCAAGCTTTGGGTGGATTCGAGCAATTTTATAATCAGTTTTATATCACCAATGTTTCGCCATTAGGTTTTGTAAAAGATGGGAAAAACCTAAATTACTATGATATTCCTAATTTACAAAAAGAGCTAGAACCATTCATTATTAGGCACATGAACCATCAGGTAAAGCAGTGGGGTAAAACCCACATTGCATTTACCATAGGTAAAGGAAAGAATTTCAAGGCGGTAGTTGATCTAAACAAAAAGCATCATTGGTTTGATAAAATAATTGCATTACCACATCCACGTTGGGTTATGCAATACAGATTAAAATCTAAAGACTTGATATTGGATGAAGTAATTCAAACAATTAACAAGTCTATTTAAAATTTGGTCACAAAAAATATACCCATCTTCCCAGAAATTATAAAACCTAATTTTTTGCGTGCAAAAATGGCTTTGATGTATTATTATTGTTAGGGTTAATGGTTGGCTAACAAGCATATCATTAATAATAAAAGATGGTAGGGCATCTTAATACTAGATAGATACACGCACACAGATTGAAAATCTTACTTATTGCTATTGGTACACGCGGTGACGTGGAGCCTTTTTTGGCTATTGGAGAAATGCTTTCGCTTAAAGGGCATGAAGTAACATGTCAATTTCCGGAGCAATTTAGAGCGCTTGCGATAAACTCAGGCTTGAATTTCTCTGGATTAACTCCTCAATTTTTGGAAATGATAAATTCCTCTGACGGTAAAGTGGCCATGGGTGGAGGGAGTTCATTTCTGGTTAAAATTGGAGCGTTATACCGTATATACAAAAAATCTTTAGGGATAAACCACACCATGTTAATGCAACAACATAATTTGGTTAAAGATATTTGTCCAGATAGAATTTTATATTCTACAAAAGCAACTTACGCAGTGATTTGGGAGGTTCTAAATCCAGGTAAAACAATCAATATAAGCCCAATTCCGTACTTAATTCATCCTGTTTATACTCATGGGCACATTGGTTTTAATGGAAACTACGGAAAGTTTATTAATAAGCTCACTTATAGTATCACCAATCACTTTTTGATTCAAAACATTACCAAAAGTACAAAGTCTATTAGGGAGGAGCTTGGGGTAAAAAGTAGCGAGGTAAAAAAAGTACTATTAAAGAAAAAAATGGCCTTTACTATTTCTCCAACTTTTTATAAAGAACAAAGCTATTGGCCTGAAAACGTTAAAGTTTTTGGTTACCATGAGCGTGAAAAAACGAAGAATTGGGAACCATCTAAATCACTTTTAGCTTTTATTGCAAAACATGAAAAAATAATGTTTGTAACCTTTGGTAGTATGACCATTCCAAGACCCATGCATATTACCAAAATGATTTTACGAATTTTAAGACGTAACGAAATTCCGGCTATTATTAATACTGCAGGAGGAGGGTTAGTAGAGCCACCTTCCAGAAATACAGAATTATTTCATTTTGTAGATCATATTCCTTACGAATGGGTTTTGCCAAAAATGCATGCCATTATGCATCATGGAGGAAGCGGTACTGCACATTTAGCCCTTAAATATGGTTGTTCATCTTTAATAATTCCCCATATTATGGATCAGCATATATGGAATGATTTTAACGCGCAATTAGGAGTGGGGCCAAAGGGACTGGAGGTAAATAAGTTAAACCTACCCAATCTTACGTTACTTATTTTGGATGTGTTTTTTAACTCCAAATTTAAAGCCAATTCCAAAAGGATATCTTTAAAGATGCAAAAAGAAGACTCTTCCAAAAAGCTATTAGATTTCGTTTTGAATTAGATGGGTCTCCAATTTTCTTAACCCTGTGATCTAAATATGGACTAATTCATGCTTAAACACCTGTTTTTGAATCTATATTGAAAGAATATAGATTCCTATTTAAAACAAAATCACGTACCTCATTTTACTTTTATATCGATTATTTGAGAACCCCATAAACGTCTCATAATATTCATCAATTGAACCAAATCAAAATTGCAAATAATTAAAGCCACGTTTAATTAATTGTAAATTAGGACGCTTTGGGTAATTCCAGTAAAGGTCTCCTCATTTATCTGAATAACTTTAAAATGAGAAAATTAGGTCTACTACTATTGTTGTTTGTTCTAGGATTTCAATCTAGAGCTACTCATATATCGGGTGCAGATTTTAATTATACTTGTATTGGACAAGATTCTTTTTATATAACACTTAACTTATTTAGAGATTGCTCTGGAATTGCATCACCAAATAATGCTAATGTTACTTTTACTAGTACATGCGGGCAATCTTTTAGCGTACAACTTACCAAGCAAAATGGACAATTTGGTGAAGAAATATCTCAATTATGCCCTGGAGATATATCCAACTCTACTTGTAATGGGGGACCATTAATTGGAATGCAACATTACATTTATGGCGGTGTTGTTGTTTTAAGTCCTCCATGTGATACTTGGACTATGCAATGGAGTTTATGTTGTAGAAATACAACTGTTAACCTAGTTGGTCAGCCAGAAATGTTGGTGGAGGCCACCCTGAATAGTGCTACGGATTCGTGTAATAATTCACCTGTGTTTAATGCGCAACCCATTTTGTATGTATGTTTAAATCAAAATGTGAATTACAATTTCGGAATCTCTGAAGCAGATGGTGACAGTTTAGTTTATCAATTTGTTACACCAAAAGATGAAATAGTTGGAGGTAACGTTCAACCGGTACCGTTTTCTCCAGGATATTCTTATACTCAGCCAATAGCGGGCATTAGTTTAAGTACTACCACTGGTCAACTACAATTTACACCTACAATTGCTGGAAACTTTGTATTGGCAGTAGAAGTTTGTGAATATGATTATGCCACCGGCTTACTGCAAGGTTGCGTAATTCGTGACATACAGTTTATTGTTATTCCTTGTGCTAATCAAGCACCCACTCCTCCCGTAAATGGAATTTCTTCATTTACAGGCACAGGTATGCAAGTTTCTAACGATTCGGTATTGATTTGTGAGGGAAATTCTTTTTCGTTTGATATTGTTTTTACCGATGCAGACACCGGTGATTCCGTTACATTAACTACCAATTTAGCAACCGTGCTACCTGGGGCTAGTTTTAGTTTTAGTCATGGTAATCCTGCAACCATGACCGTTTCAGGTATTGCTACTGCTGCTATGGCAAATTACAATGCTTTTTATGTTCATGCTGTTGATGATGCGTGCCCCATCTCTGCATTTGGGACGCATTCCTATTTTATCTTAACTCAACCTAAACCAACAGTTTTTGCAGGGGGGAATTCTATAATGTGTCATGATCAAGCATCCGTTCCAATTTCTGGATCCATTCAAGATGCTGGTGGAGGAATATGGTCGGGTAATGGAACCTTCGGCCAAGCAACAACCAATTTAAATAATGAATATTACCCCACTACAGCTGAAATTGCGGCAGGTTCTGCAAGTGTTGTACTAACCTCAACGGGAAATCAAAATTGTGATCCTGTTAGTGACACTCTTGTTATTCAAATTACACAATTCAATGAGCCTTTTACCCCTGGTTACTCACCCGTTAAATGTAGTTCGGGTACTGATGGTAAGGCTTTTATTAGTCACACTTTTAGCAGTCCTATTTCTATTACTTGGAATACAAACCCAGTCCAATATGGTGATTCCGCTTTAAATCTTACTTCCGGATCATATACCGCCACCTTAGTAGATTCAAACGGTTGTGATACCTCTGTGGTTATAGTGGTTCCCGAACCAACCGAAATTGCAACCTCCATAACCTTTTTATCTCATGTTTTTTGTACTGGAGGAAATGATGGGCAGGCAACAATTAATGCAATAGGTGGTGTTAGTCCATATACCTATAATTGGCCTGCAAGTGCCAACAATCAAACCACAGCAACGGGTAGTAATTTATTTGCAGGAGTCTATGTGGTTACTATTACGGATTCTAATCTTTGTTATACCACTGAAACTGTTACCATTTTAGAACCAAATTTCCCTTTAAATCTTGTGGTTAGTACAACAGACGTGTCTTGTTTTGGCGGAAATGATGGTTCGGCAGAGGCTTTTCCAACTGGAGGTACTGCACCTTATAGCTATACCTGGGGTCCAAATAATCAAACAACCAATCCCATAACCAATGTTTCATCTGGTACTTACTCTGTTACGGTAGTAGATAACAGCGGAATGTGTGTGGTGCAAACAGGTATTATTATAGACGAACCAGATCCAATAGGAGGTTCAAATACATCCTTAAATGTGCTTTGTGATGGAGGAAACACTGGTGTTCTGGGCTTTGTTCCTTCTGGGGGTACCATGCCATTTTCATATCAATGGGGAGGTGCAGCTGGTGGAGCCACAAGTTCAACCGTTGCAAATATGGGGGCGGGAGCGTATCCGTTATCGCTCATTGACTCCTTAGGATGCAGGTTTGATACCATAGTAAACCTTTTAGCTCCTACCATATTAACGGCAACCGGTAATAGTACAACTACGCTTTGTAAGGATGCTTCAAATGGTACTGCTTCTGTAACGCCTTCAGGAGGTGTTTCACCCTATGTTGTTTCGTGGAATGACATTAATTCTCAAACAGGTTTAACGGCCGTAAACTTATTGGCAGGTAGTTATATAGCAACAATTATTGATAGTAATGGTTGCGATACCTCAGTTACCGTAGTTGTTTCAGAACCTGATAGTTTAACAGGTACCATTGTTTCTCAAAGTAATGTAAATTGTACCGGAGGGGTTGATGGAGTGGTACAAGTTTCTGGATTAGGTGGTACATCACCGTATTCTTATTTGTGGGACACCAATGCAAACAATCAAACCACTGCGGTGGCAGATTCGCTTAGTGCAGGATCATATGATGTCACTATTACAGATGCGAATGGGTGTTTCTATGTGCTAAATGTAGTTATTACAGAGCCATTTTATCCTTTAGTGTTATCGGTTACAGCTACTAATATATCTTGCTACGGAGCTGCTAATGGTACGGTTTCTGTTTCGGCTGCAGGAGGTACAAATCCGTACCAATATTCTTGGTCTCCTTCAGGACAAACCACCTCAACCATTACCAATTTAGATGAAAGTACAAATACCGTTACCGTAACCGATAATAGTGGTCAATGTATTGTTCAATCTGGAATTTCAATTACCCAGCCTGATACGCTCTCTACTGTTGCTGTTATTACCGATGTTTTATGTAATTCAGGAAATACGGGAGAAGCACAAATTTCAACTAAAGGAGGAACAAAACCTTATAGTATTACATGGAATGCCGCTGCTGGAGGGCAAACAGATTCTTTGGCCACCAACCTAACTGCCGGAACATTTGCATTTACCATTACCGATAGTAACAATTGTCAATACGATTCTACAGTAACTTTAACTCAACCATCAGCATTGAGTATGAGTTCTTTAGATTCTATTCCAAAATGTTTCAATGGTGCAGATGGAAATATACAGGTTTTTGGATACGGAGGAAATGCTCCATATTCTTTTACCTGGGATGCAAATGCCTCTAATCAAACCGACTCTATTGCTACCGGGTTATCAACTGGTTTTTATACCGTTACGTTAACTGATAGTAACTCTTGTACTCTTGATAGTACCTTCTTCTTAAACCAACCTACACCGGTATCTACCAGTTCAATCACCTTAGAGCATATTGGTTGTTTTGGAGACTCTACCGGAACAGCTACCATTATTGCTACCGGAGGAGCATCTCCTTATGAATATGTTTGGAATACTTCCTCTAATCTTGAAAATAGTGGGGGAGTATTTGGGCTATGGGCAGATACTTATTTCCTTACCATTACCGATAGTAACGGATGTGTGTTTGATACCAATATTATTATTAATCAACCCGCGTTTCCGTTAGGTGTGGACTCAATAATTTCTGATGTGGCTTGTTTTGGAGATAGCACGGGGTTTATTGAAAGCATTGCAACAGGCGGAACTGCACCTTACGTTTATTTGTGGGATTCTGCTGCGAATAATCAAACATCAGCCATAGCAACCAATTTAGCTATTGGTTCCTACCAAGTTTGGGTGGTTGATTCTAACGGTTGTCAAGATTCTTTAATGGCCACAATTAATCAGCCAGTTCAAGCTTTAGGAGTCTCTGTTTTGGAATCGAATGTTTTATGTTTTGGCGAATCAAATGGATATGCCGTAGCCACCGGTTTTGGAGGTACAGTCCCTTATAGCTACCAATGGGGAAGTGGAACAGTTAATCAAGTTGGAGATAGTGCAACAAACTTACCTCAAGGGAGTTATTCAGTAACCATTACCGATACCTTGGGATGCATGGTAGATACAGCGATAATTATTAATGAACCGCAACCCTTAACAATAAATAGTTCTAGCTTGGTA
>JBMYWA010000098.1:0-6776 GCA_049606935.1 Salibacteraceae bacterium | reverse complement strand
GGGCTTTCAGAAATAGAGCCCATACGCTTTTTGTTAATTTTAAAATTCACATCCTTTTCGGTGGTAAACAACACCATAGTAAAAAAAGAAGTGACCAAATAGGATTCCATTTCTTTAAACGCTTGTTCTAAGGTAAGTACCCTTTCTTCGTCAGCGGTATCTCTAGATCGGTAACTAAATTTTAATAAAAACTGGTCACCGTTTTCAGAGGCCATGGGACTTAAAAAAATGTTTTTCAAGTTGGGCTTCCCAATGGTTTTGGCCATTGTTAACTTGGCAAAGTTGTTCGCTGCAACACTTTCCCTAACCAATTCCCAAAACTGTGCTAAAACTTCTTGATACGGCATAAACTACAAATAGTGACTTTAAATTCTGGTTTTTTCAAAAGTACGACTATTCTATACCATGACTGTATTTCTCTTTTTATCATTTGTTAATGGAACTCCTTTAGCCGCCAAATAGATTTGCCTCCTAATTAAAAACCAAAAATTATGAAGTATTTAGTAGGGCTAGTGGCCCTCATTCTATTTAGTGCCTGTAACAAATTTGAAAGTATGGATGCCCCAGGGAATTTGGTACCGAAAACAGTAACAGAAGATCCAAGTCTTCCAAGAGTATCCATAAATGGCACCATTTTGCATTCCCAAGCCTTTGGGAAACCCAATCACCCCCTTTTAGTGGTACTGCACGGTGGGCCTGGAGCCGATTACAGGTCATTATTGCAATACCAAGAATTAGCAAAAGACGGGTATTATGTAGTTTTCTTTGATCAAAGAGGAAGCGGTTTATCCGAAAGGGTAGCGGTAGAAAGTATCACCCAAAAAAATTATCTAGAAGATTTAAATCAAATCATACAGTATTACACCCTTTCAGATACGCAAGAGGTTTACATTCTAGGGCATTCCTGGGGAGCTATGTATGCCACTATGTTTATTAATGAATACCCTAATCGAATATCCAAAGCCATTTTTGTAGAGCCTGGTGGTTTTACTAGCGATGAGATATCTGATTTCTTTCAGAAAACTTTCCAACCGGAGTTGTTCTCCGAATGGATGAATGATATGGCATGGGTAAATAATGGGTATTCTTCCGATAGTCATGAAAAAGTGGATTACAAAAGGGCTATGTTGGTAGCCAATGTTTCTGGTCACCAAATGGATAGTGAAGATAATCCGGCTCCAATTTGGCGGTGGGGCGGAATGACAAGTATTCATTTACCACAAGACCAAAAGGAGTTTGATTGGACCACAAATTTAGCCGCCTTTAAAAACGAGGTTCTTTTTATAAATAGTGAGCTCAATACGGTACAAACTTTAGCCCATCAAAAGGGTTTGGCAGCCCATTATCCCAACTCCCAAGTAATTACTGTTGCTAATGTAGGGCATGATGTTTTGTATCAAAGATTTGAAGAATGTAGAAGTATCATTTTAAACTTTTTAAACTAGTATTATGTTGAAGTATATCGTATCCAGTATTCTAATTTTTATGGTGGCCATTTCTCTAGGACAAACCATCAATTTTCAAAATATTCATGCCTCTAAAAAAAACTTTGGACAAGTATCTTTTGGACTAGATCTAGCGGTGATGGCTCAGTTACATTATGGGCATGTGTTTTCAATACACCAAAAGCCCTTTGTGCTTTCGGCTAATGCTATGCTGCCAATGGGCGAGGAGTTTTTAGATGATTTTAAAATCGGGCTAAATTTTACGGGAAGTTTGTTAGCGTCTAATAATTGGGCTGTACCTATTTCTGTGGGTTTTAACTCTTCATTTATTCAAAATAAAATGAATGAAATGGCCACAATGGGTACCCAAATAGCATTGTATCCAGGATGGTATAAGAAAGAGGGGTTTGTAGCTATAGAGTTATTTTATGACAAGTTTTTGGTTTCTCACATTCAAAATAGTGCGTACTACAAGAAAGCGTATTATTCAGCAGCAAAAGATGGATGGTTTAACCATTCCGGAGGTAACCTGAGAATTGGATTATCAGCGGGTAAAACGTTGAAAAAGGGAGAGCTTAATTTGCGGTTAGGTGGAATTTTTTCAGAACGTGGTAGAATGCCAAATGTGCCTTATTATGGAACGGTGGGTTATAAATTTTGGTTTTAAAAAGCACTAAAACAAAGAAAAGCTATACATTGTAAAGTATATTCGAAGGCGCATAAAGAATGGAAGAATTAACAAAAAGGGTAAAAGAAATTACAGATGGTGTTTATCCGTTATCGGTACAGGCTTTTTCTGAATTATCCAATATTTGGGTATCGGAATCCTATTTAAAAGGAGATCTTATTATTCAAAAAAACAGGCCCAATAACAAGGAGTATTTTTTGTTAGACGGTGTTTGTAAATCATATGTAGTCAATACCGAAGGGGAGGAGGTGATTATTTCTTTCTTTACAGAAAATCAAATCTTTTCGCCCCATTCTATTCGAATTTCAAAAGGTTTTTCTAATCAGTATTTTCAAGCTTCTACCGATGTGGAACTGGTGTCTATGGATGCTAAATTATTTGAAAACTTAATGATTGAAAACGAGGAAATTCGGAATTTTGGAAATACCGTGATGCAAAACGAATTAATAGGAAAGGTAGAAAAGGAAATAGGTCTCGCATCTTTTTCGGCTAAGGATAGGTTAATTGCTTTTCGGGAAAGGTACACATCTCTAGAAAACCGAATTCCTCATACCGAAATAGCTTCCTATTTGGGCATTACCAATATTTCTTTAAGCCGTTTGCGCAGGGAGTTAATTGGGTAAACTGCAGAGAGTTGAGCTAGCTATTAATTTCTCCCATTATCTCCGCAAACAAACGGTAAGATTTTCTTCTATCTTCCGCATAAAAAACATGCGTAGCCACCATCAATTCATCTACCTGAGTGGTGGCAATAAAATCTTGAACTTGTTGCTTTACCGTTTCCTTACTACCAATAAATGCAAACTTCGTCATTTGCTGCACCGCAGGTTGCTGAATGATTTGCCGTAATCGAGGAGTCATTTCTTCCGGGGCTTCCATCTGTCCTCGATCTCCGGTTAAAATTCCAATTACTCGGCCGTAATAGGAGGTAGATAAACGTTCGGCTTCTTCATCGGTATCCGCAATAATTACACTTATACCGGCAATGGTATATGGTTTTTCAATAACTCCCGAAGGTTGAAACTCGTTATGATAAATCTGTAAGGCCTGTAGTAATTGAGCGGATGCAAAATGACTCGCAAAGGCATAAGGGAGCCCTTTCTTTGCAGCTAAATGGGCGCTATCGGTACTCGAACCTAAAATATATAACGGTACATCCACACCTTCGGCTACATGGGCACGAACCTGAGCGGTGTGGTTTAACGGAGAAAAATAGTCTTGCAGTTTCTGAACTTCGTTTGGAAACGACATGGCCGCTTGGTAAAAATCGGAACGGATAGCACTTGCTGTTATTTGATCTGTTCCTGGAGCTCTGCCTAATCCTAAATCAATTCGGTTGGGATAAAGCGTTCCTAAGGTTCCAAATTGCTCGGCAACAATAAGCGGAGAATGATTGGGTAACATAATGCCCCCAGATCCTACCCGTATGGATGTGGTAGAATCGGCAATCTTACCAATCAAGATAGAAGTAGCACTACTACCAATAGCATTGGAGTTATGGTGTTCGGCTAACCAATAGCGCGTGTAACCTTCCTTTTCTGCTAACTGGGCCAAAAAAACAGAGTCGGTAAAGGTTTGACTTATGGTAGAACCTTTGGAAATGACCGCTAAATCTAAAATGGAGAATGCCGTTTTGTGATGACTCATAGTGCGCGCTGTATGCAAATGCAAAAGTAGTTGGGATTTTAAAACTTTAGCCATGCCTTTTAGGGAGGAATACTTACTTTTCACTTTTATTAGCATGTGGGTGAATTCTAAAGCACGAGTTAGGTCTGTATTGAATGGGTATACCTTACCAGAGGCAATTACGGGTATGCCCACTTTCTATTTGGAACGGTTAGATTTAAACGTTTTCCCAGATATTTCAATAGCCCCAAATTTACGTTTAGGTCATTTGGTAGAGCGTTTAGTAGGAGATCTAATAAAGTCGTCTAATAACTACCAAGTTTTACAAGATAATGTGCAAATTTTGGAAGGAAAGATAACGATAGGTGAGTTAGATTTTTTGATTCAAAACCGGCATACCAATAAAACAACTCATGTAGAACTAGCTTACAAGTTTTATTTGCTCGATCCTACAATTTCACCAGATGAATTGGGTAATTGGATAGGCCCTAATCGAAACGATAGTTTATTGGAGAAACTACAGAAATTAAAAGCCAAACAGTTTCCTCTTTTACACGACACTCGTACCCGTAAACAATTGCCTCAAATAGATTTTGAAACGGTAGATCAAGCGCTTTGTTTATTGGTGTCCTTTTTTGTTCCATTCCAGTACAATAAGCCCATAGCAGCATATTATCAACAGGGTGTGAAGGGGTACTATTTAAAATGGAATGATTTTAAGGCTTTTAATCATGCGTCTTATCAGTATGCTATTCCAAATAAAAAGGAGTGGGGTATGGATCCTAAGGATAATACAATTTGGAGCTCGTTTAATGAAGTAAAAAGCCAATTGGAAATAAGTATTTCAGAAAAACAGTCGTTATTGGTTTGGCAAAAAGAAAAAGAGGTGTATTCCCAGTTTTTTGTGACCTGGTGGTAGTTGGTTCTAAAACAAAAGTTGCGTATCATTATATTCTATGATAGACAGAGAAACGTCTTTTTGTGTAAGAATATAATTGTTAACGTATTTGGCGGTAATACCCGATGGGTTGGCCAATTGTAGCTTTTCCTTTAGAATGGAATAATCTGTTGTTTTCTGTTCATGGGGTAAGAAGCCAAATCCGTGAAACTGCCCCTCTTTAATCAAAATGAATGCTTGTTCATTGGATTTTCTACCGTTTTCCCAAATCACAAAGTTTAGCGGGTTTTCTTGATGATTATTGATTAAATCTTCAAAATTGGTATTGTGCAGCTCATCCGTTACATGATCATTTACCGGTAACGAAATTTGACAGAGTGTAGGACTTAACTCATTTTGCTTAACGAGCTCAAACAAACACTCACGGGCACTCATTAAACTATAAGTGGTAAGTAACGACTTACCAATGAATTTGCCCTTTACAATTCCTACCCGCCAATTATCTTTTTGATCTTTGTAATAACTCAAATTGTATTTGGTAGGGGCATGTTTCTGACTTTTATTAAAGGGTGGCCAATGTTTTCTAATTTCAGAGTCTTCGTATAACAGAGCCAAAATTTCAGACCCAGTGAGGTAATATTCTATGTCGCATACTTCCTTATGAAAACCGGCAGATTTAGCCGAAGTCTTTTTACCCGAAAAGTGCTGAGAAATTCTTGATTTAATGTTGATTGCTTTACCAATGTAAAGAATACTTCCTACGTTATTTTTCAAATAATAGACCCCCGCTTTTTCCGGAAGGTTATTAAATTTCTCGAAATCTAATCCGGAAGGAAGATTCACCTCTTTTCCGTTGTTCAAATAAGATTTCCAAAATTCATCATAATCCAACCGAAGCAATTCATGGAGCAGTTGAACCGTGGCCTTTGTATCGCTCATGGCCCGGTGAGCATCCATATTTTTAATGCCAAAATGACTGCAAATATTACCTAACGAATACGATTTTCGTCCAGGAACCATTTTTCGACTATATCTTACCGTACACATTTTTTTTGTGGGCATAGGGTATCCGGCTTCTTCTAACTCCTTTTTAATAAAACTGTAGTCAAAGTTTACATTGTGGGCTACAAATACCTTGTCTTTTAATAAATCAGCTACTCTAGAAGCGATGTAATGGAAGGGAGGAGCATCTTCAACCATTTGATTGGTAATTCCTGTTAAATTAGTAATAAAACTAGGAATGTGCATCCCCGGATCAACCAAAGAGTCAAACTCTTCTAAAATGGTTTCTCCATCCGTAATTACAATGGCAACTTCCGTGATTTTACCCAAATTGGCATTACCTCCAGTAGTTTCTATATCAACAACAGCAAACAGCATTTTTCAAAAATACGGTGATTTTTTTGTATTCCTGAGGGACATGTAAGAAATAAGATTTTTATTACATATTTGTCGAAATAATTGTCAATCATTATATGCGACTTGTCCTAAATTTCTTTCAAATTATCCTTATTTGGATATGGACCATAATATCGTGCATGTTAGGTTTGGTACTGCTTATTGGGTTTTCTCAACAACGGTCTATTTACATAACGTCTAGGTTTTGGGCGGGTTTTATTTTATGGATGACCAGCGTGAAAATCAACGTGGTGGGATCAGAAAATATCCCCAAAAAGGAGTCGGTTATTTATGTATCTAATCATGAATCCTCTTACGACATTCCTGCAATCTTTTGGGGAGTTCCAGTACCACTTTTCTACCTAGCCAAACAAGAATTACGAAAAATTCCATTTTTTGGATGGTACATGAAAGCTGTAGGGATGGTTTTTGTAGATAGAGCAAATCACGAAAACGCGATGAACAGCTTGATGGAGGCAGGTAACGAAATAAAGAAAGGGAAGAACATCATTACATTTCCTGAGGGATCTAGAACACGTGATGGCCAAATAAAACAATTTAGAAGAGGGTCTTTTATTTTGGCTTTAGAGAATAGTATTGATATCATTCCTATTGCCATTTCGGGAGCAAGAGAAGTGAATCCACCAGGTTATAAAATTACTCCCGGTACCATTACTTTAACCATTGGTAAACGCTTTGTGACCAAGAACTATAACGTAAA
>JBMYWA010000097.1:0-6941 GCA_049606935.1 Salibacteraceae bacterium | reverse complement strand
TTATATATAATAAAGAAGTTTCTCACCACCTTCTTCTTTATTCTTGGAATAATGATGGTAATTGCCATCATTTTTGATGTTTCAGAAAAACTAGATGATTTCTTGAAGCATGACGTTCCTATGGAGGAAATTATTTTTGATTACTATGTTAATTTTGTTTTTTTCTACGGAAACCTATTTAGTCCGCTATTAATTTTTTTATCGGTAATCATCTTCACCTCTGGAATGGCCTATAAAAGCGAAATTGTGGCCATCTTAGCATCCGGTATTTCATTTAATAGATTATTAGTTCCATACTTTATTGCAGCTTCATTTTTAGCATTAATTTCTTTCTACTTTAACCATTTCGTAGTTCCTCACGCTAGTAAAGAAAGGCTCGCTTTCGAAATCGCATATGTGGGCTATCATGCCAAAAACCCGCATAAAAATTTACACAAGCAAATTAAACCAGGTCATTACATTTATGTAGAACATTATAATGTTGACCGAGACATTGGGTATAAATTTACCTATGAAATTCTAGCAAATGATAGTTTACAATCAAAATTGATAGCAGATTACATTCAATGGGATACAACCTCACAAAAATGGGAGTTACGAAACTATTATATCCGAGAGTTTGTTGATGGGAAACAGAACCTATCTGGTGGAAAGGTAATTGATACCACACTTTCATTTTTACCCGATGAATTTGAAAATAAAAACTACAATATCGCAATGATGGATACTCCGGAGTTAATCGAGTTTATTCAAGATGAGCAATTACGGGGATCCGAACTTATCTCCTTGTACGAAGTAGAGAAAAACCAAAGAACGGCCATGCCTATTGCAACTTATATTCTAGTGCTAATTGGAGTATCATTTGCAAGCAGAAAAGTACGAGGAGGAATTGGACTACATGTGGCAATTAGCGTAGCCATTAGCTTTATTTACATATTCGCCATGCAGGTAACCAAAGTGTATGCTACCAAGGCTGGTCTAGACCCTCTTATTGCCGTATGGATTCCTAATATTTTCTTTGGCTTATTGGCCTTTTACTTTTATTATCGCGCCCCAAAATAATTACCAAGTCTGAGTATCGAATTTATAGATTATCTGTATATTCGATTTCTCAATTAATTGAAGAAAAAAACAAAATTATGGCAGCATATTTAGATTTCGAACAACCAATTGCAGACCTAGAGAATCAATTAGTTAAAGCTATGGAAATTGCTGAAGTTGGTCAAGTTGATGCTTCTCAAACAATTAATGATTTGAAGAAGAAAATTAATGAAACCAAAAAAGACATCTATAATGGCCTTACCCCATGGCAACGCGTCCAGGTATCCAGACATCCAGAAAGACCATATACATTAGATTACATTACTGGTATGACTGATGGAAATTTTGTGGAATTGCATGGCGACAGAAACGTAAAAGATGACAAAGCTATTGTGGGCGGACTTGGATCTATTGACGGTAAATCTTACATGTTTATTGGCCAACAAAAGGGTATAAACACAAAAATGCGTCAATACCGAAATTTTGGTATGGCGAACCCTGAAGGGTATCGAAAAGCTTTGAGGCTTATGAAACTTGCCGAAAAGTTTAATAAGCCTATTATTACACTTATCGATACTCCTGGAGCTTACCCAGGTTTAGAAGCGGAAGAACGTGGTCAAGGGGAAGCAATTGCTAAGAATCTTATCGAAATGTTTCAATTAAAAGTTCCTGTAATGTGTATCGTTATTGGGGAAGGAGCATCAGGTGGTGCGCTAGGTATTGGAATAGGTGATAAAGTAATGATGCTTGAAAATACATGGTACTCAGTAATTTCTCCAGAATCATGTAGTTCTATTCTTTGGCGTTCCTGGGAGCATAAAGAAAAAGCAGCTGATGCTCTAAAATTGACACCTAAAAACATGCTCAAAAACAAGCTAATTGATGGTATCATTAAAGAACCAGCTGGAGGCGCCCATTCTAATAAAGCCGATATGGTAAAACGTGTAAAACGTGAAGTTGTCAAAACTATTAAGGCTTTAGAAGAAATACCGACAGAAGAACTTATTGAAAACAGAATCAATAAGTTTTGTAATATGGGGGTTTACGCAAAGTAATCCTTTGTAAACATATTCACAATTGTTCATAACTACCATGAACAAGATGTGAAGAAATGTATTCTTCTATTTCGAGTTCCCGTACTGGATGAACTTGTAATATTGTATAAATCAACTATTTTAATGAGTCAACAATTTCCCAATACCAAGTTCAAAAAAACTTCCACCTCGAATTCACCGTTTGGTGCAGAAATGGGTAAGATTCCACCTCAAGCACTAGATCTTGAGGAAGCCGTATTGGGCGCATTATTACTAGAGAAAAAAGCCGTTGATGATGTCATTGACATCCTTGCTCCAGAATCATTCTACAAGGAATCTCACCAAAAAATTTATTCGGCCATTAAAGAGCTTTTTGGGGAATCAAAACCTATTGATCTTTTAACCGTTACCGAAAAACTAAAATCTACTGGCGAACTGGAATTTGTGGGTGGACCTTATTACATTTCACAACTAACCAATAGAGTGGCTTCTGCCGCAAATATTGAATTCCATGCCCGTATAATTTCTCAAAAACATATTTTAAGAGAACTTATTCGAGTTTCCACAAATACAATTACAAAAGCTTTTGATGACACTTCTGATGTTTTTGATTTACTGGATGAGGCCGAAGATGCATTATTTCAGGTTGCTCAAAACAACATAAGTAAATCTGGAGATAGTATGTCGTCTTTAGTACAACAGGCTATTTCAAAAATTGAAGAGCTTGGAAACAAAGAAGAAGGCGTCAGTGGAGTTCCTACAGGGTTTAGAGATTTAGATGAAATGACTTCTGGGCTCCAACCTTCGGATATGATTATTCTAGCAGCCAGACCTGCAATGGGTAAAACCTCATTTGCTTTAACATTAGCTAGAAACTCTGCTGTTGAATTTGGGCAAGGAGTTGCAGTATTCTCGTTAGAGATGTCCTCAGTTCAATTAGTTACTAGACTAATTTCTGCCGAAACGCAACTTACATCTGAAAAACTTCGAAAAGGTAAGCTTACAGATTACGAATGGGAACAATTAACTTCCAAAATTGATAATCTTTCCAAAGCACCAATTTTCATTGATGATACACCTGCAATTTCGGTTTTCGAACTTCGAGCAAAAGTAAGAAGGTTAAAATCTCAACATGATATTCAATTAATAGTTATTGATTATCTACAATTAATGACCGCTGGAGGTTCAGGTGGTAATCGTGAGCAAGAAATATCTACCATCTCAAGATCTTTAAAGAGTATCGCAAAAGAGATTAATGTACCCGTAATTGCCTTATCCCAGTTAAGTCGTGCGGTTGAAACACGTACAGGACATAAACGTCCAATGCTTTCGGATTTAAGGGAATCTGGTGCGATTGAGCAAGATGCGGATATTGTTATGTTCTTATATCGCCCAAGTTACTATGGGTTTACAGAAGATGAAGAAGGAAATTCTGTAGAAGGTATTACCGAACTAATTGTTGCAAAACACAGAAATGGTAAAGTAGATACTGTTAAACTTAAGTTTATTGATCATTTAGCAAAATTTGTTGATAATGATTATAACGAAATGTCATTTGGTAGTGCACTCCCTCAATCTGATGATTTTGGGGGTAATTATACCGTACCCAGTCGAATGAATGATGATTTGTCAGGTGCAAGTGGTGACGATCTTGCTCCATTTTAAATACCTACAATTTGAAACGATTTTTATTACTCTTATCTATAAATTTCATTTTAAGCTTCAGTGGGCTTTGTAGTTACATCCTAATTCCAATGGGTGATGAAGGCGTTCAGAAGAACCATTTAAAGGCCTACGGCATTGCGTATTGGGTATTAAATCAGGAGGTTGAAGTTGAATGGTTATTAAACTACAAGGGGGGAAGTTTTTTAATGAAAAACCTCAAACCCATCTCAGACGAATGTATCATCCGTAACGTTTCCTACTCTATTATCTCAGACGCTCAAGTAAGTTCGATTAAACAATCCATATCTGACCCCCAGGTTAATATGGATGTTATGAAACTAGAAAAAGTACCCAAAATTGCGGTCTACTCGCCAAAAAATAAATTACCTTGGGATGATGCCGTAACCTTAGTACTTACTTATGCTGAAATTCCATATGATATCATTTACGATAAAGAGATTATTGAAGGAAATCTTCATTTATATGATTGGTTACATATGCACCACGAAGATTTTACTGGACAATATGGTAAATTCTATTCAGCATATAAAAATGCAAGTTGGTATAAAACCCAAGTCAAACAATTAGAAGAAAGCGCCTCAAGTTTAGGATTTGATAAAGTATCTAAACTAAAGCTTCAAGTGGCTTTAAACATTAAGGGGTTTATTGCTAGTGGCGGTTTCCTGTTCTCTATGTGTTCTGGTACAGACTCGTACGACATTGCTCTTGCAGCACAAAATACCGATATATGTGAACGAATGTTTGATCATGATCCAGCTTCTCCAAATGCACAACAGGAATTAGATTACAACCAAACATTGGCTTTCCACAATTTTAAACTAGTATCTAACCCTTTACAATATGAATATTCCAGTATAGATGCTACACCAATCCATTCAAAAACCCCAGAAACAGCTGACCTCTTCACATTATTCGATTTTTCAGCAAAGTGGGATCCTGTTCCAACAATGCTTTGCCAAAACCATTCTAGAGTAATTAAGGGTTTCATGGGGCAAACCACTGCTTATAATAGTCATTTAATAAAACCTGGGGTACTAATCATGGGGCAAAACAAAAGCTTAAAAAGTTCAAAATATATACATGGTACTTTCGGAAAAGGTCAATGGACTTTTTATGGAGGCCATGACCCAGAAGATTATCAGCATATGGTAGGAGATCCTCCTACAGATTTAAATTTACATCCAAACTCACCAGGTTATAGACTAATTCTTAACAATGTTCTTTTCCCGGCAGCAAAAAAGAAAAAACAAAAAACCTAATTGTAAAAGTCCCATCTTAACCCAAACGATATGCCAAAATCTTGTAACGCATAGTTAGGGCTCATCATATAGTTGTCCCGAAAAACAAACTGCCCAATATTTTGAAAGTTAACAAACCCTTGTGCCCCCTTTATTCTTGCACTTATATAAAAGTTCAAATAAGGATAATCGCCTACCTTATATTCATTTTGATAAGTAAACGATCTAGTAAAAGGAACATACTCATCCGCAGTATAGGCAGAAGTCTGCCAGTAATCTAAACCATATCTAAGTTCCATTGCATTTTTAAACAAAAACCTTTGATAATAAAAAGACACAACACCAATCCATTCAGCTAAGTTTACTGGAGTTCCTTTATCTACCCCCTGATTAATCACGGAAATATCAAAATGATACGAACCAAATACAAATTCCTTTTTTATTTCAATTACATACCTATTGAATCTATTATCATATTGCACAGGTAAAGTACTAGAGTTGTAATAAACATAATTCCCAATAGTTTCAATTTCACCAAAAACACTTAGTTTAAGTTTATTGTCGGTTATCTTCCCTTCTATTTGCGATCTAAACAAATAGTCAAAATCATTATTCCAGCTAACTATGCTACCGCCATAATTTAATTGCTTATAATCCGGTAAACTCTCCTGATGATAACCACCAAGATAAATCCCAACCCGATTAGTATCAGAATTTAAATAAATTTGGGCGACCAACGAAATCCCATCCGAGTTATAGCCAGAAACACCCTTTATTACTTCAGCTGAGATCTTAAATTTCCCTAGTCCCAAATCCGATACCTTACCAAACACAGAAGCCTCTTCTAACTCATTATACCTGTTCACGGACGTGTATTCAAAATAATTATAATTTAACCCAGCTAGAAAGCTTACTTTATTGTCACCAAAAGTATATTTCAGGAATCCTTTATTTCTAAAGCTCAATAGGTGAGATCGTTCATAAACACTACTGGAATCCGTAATATTAATTCCAAATCTATCGTAATAATTACTATCTGAATTAGCACCTTCAAACCATATATCATCTATTTTCCCTTGTGCATTTGCTCCCAAATAGAGTCCATGAACTTTATTAGAATCAATAGTTTTTTGCCCTAACCTTAAGTATTGCGAAAGGTATAAATCCCTATGGTCATATCTGTTAAAATCATCCTCTAGCCAAACCTGTACCTTTAATTTATTATTGTCAGTATCAAAAGGGCTTAACTTTGTCAACTCATGATATAGCGAATCACTTTTTATACCACCATTTTCCATGGCATAACCAGAGTTAACCTTAAATTTAAAATAATACCCATAATTGCCATTCCGCGTTCTATAGCTATTTTGAATACAAAACTTTTTAGTTACAGTCTCTTGATTAATATAAAAACCTGTTGAACTTTGAGTATTGTAAGAAACGGCAACATTAAAATTTCGACTATAATTTTGAGTGAAAAACACATCAAAGTCTTGATACTTCTTAGGGCCCGCTCTATATGAAACCCGTGCAAAAGGATCAGTTGCATGATAAACGTTTAACTTTTGATTAGCAATAAAGTTTTCGTCAAAAGCATATTCGCCTAGTCTAAAACCATAAGGCATTTTTTTAAACAAAAGACTTGAATAGGCTAATCCAGGATTACCAAGCGAAACACTATTATTTCGACCATCAAAACTATAATGATAAAAATTAGATAGGACTGTATCTACATGTGTAAAATCACTGTTTTTTGACAAATCATAACTCAATTCGCTACTAGTGGTAATCCCTTTAGAACTTGGTTTTTCTTGAGCCAAAACAGCAAAGCCACTACACAAAAATAAAGCAACAAAATATCCCTTCATAAGCGACAATTTTACAATAAAAAGGTGGTATTATGGCAAAAAAAAAGGTCCCAATTATAAATAATTGAGACCTT